>USEH01000117.1 GCA_900553675.1 uncultured Ruminococcus sp.
CGGATATTGTGTCTGCCACAAGAGAAGCGTTTGCGGAAATGGAAGCCGAAAAGAAAAATGCTTCGCCCGACCTCTCCACTCTGCTCCGTGATTATATGAATCTGCGAAAGGCAGAGCGTAGCGACTGGTCGAGGTACGGACAGCAGAAAGGCACGATGGATGATTTGAAAGCTGTCTCCCAAGCTCTGATCTATTTGAAAGAACACGAGCTTTTCACTCTGGAAGATTTGGACACCGCCCTGCAAGGCGTGAACCAGAGAGCCGGAGCAATCAGCAAGGAAATGAAAACCGCATCTGACCGCATGAAAGTCATTACCGCTATTCAGACTGCGGTTGCCGATTGCCAGACCCACAAGGCAGTCCATGACAAGTATATCAAAATCGGTTGGAAAACAAGGCAAGCCGCTTTTGCTGAAAAGCATAAGGACGAACTGACTTCCTACAACAAGGCATACCGCACTCTGAAAAAGCATGGCGTTGATTTGAATGTCAATCTGGATGCCCTGCAATCCGAGTATGACAAGCTGAAAGCGACCCACACCGAGCTTGCCGGACAGCTTGCTACCGTCAAAGAGGAATTACAGCCGATGAAAGAAATCCGCTACTGGGTGGGCAAAGTCCTCACGCCAGAACAGTCCGAGGTTGAGAAGAAACCCGAACCGAAGCACTCTCTGAAAGAACGCTTGCTGTATGAACAGGCAGAAAGCAAAAAGAAGCAGGAGCAGAAAGCTCCGCAGCACAAAAAACAGAATATGGAACTCTAAAATCCGACTTCATCTTATCTCTTTGCGAGCTTATTGTGGACGGCAAGAATGGGCTTCAGCCGGTTGAGAAAACTGTTATTGACCGCTGTGTGCGTACAATCTACAGGAGTTACATCAACGACCCCAAGCCCGAAAATATGCCCATCTTGGAGGACTTATATGACGAGCTTCGTAGGCAGGAGGAAAAAGAAGCTCAGTATATCGCTACCGCCCTTGAAATTTATGTTCATGGTTCATTAAACGTTTTCAACCACCGCACTAACATCAACATTCAAAGTCGGGTTGTCTCCTATGACATAAAAGAGTTGGGCAAACAGTTAAAAAAGATTGGTATGCTTATCGTTCAGGATGCTGTGTGGAACAGGGTTACAATAAACCGAGAAGCCAAGAAGTCTACAAGAGATTACATCGACGAAATGCACCTTCTTCTCAAAGAGGAACAGACAGCGGCGTACACTGTTGAGATATGGAAGCGTTTTCGCAAATGGGGCGGTATTCCTACCGGTATCACGCAGAATGTCAAAGACTTGCTTGCTTCAAGAGAAGTCGAGAACATCTTTGAAAATTCCGACTACATATATATGCTGAATCAGGCGTCGGGAGACAGGCAGATTCTTGCCAAGCAGCTTAATATCTCGCCTCATCAGCTATCCTATGTCACACACAGCGGCGAGGGCGAAGGGCTTTTGTTTTATGGGGATGTTATTCTGCCGTTCGTGGACAGGTTCCCGAAGGATACGGAGCTTTACCGGATAATGACGACTAGATTTATTGAAACCTGATGCTGCATAAGATTTTTATTGCATATAAACACATGAAATATATGCAGTAATTATTGACTTACTGCATATATTATGGTATAATAATATGCAGAAAGCAGGTGCATATATGTAGTCACCGAAACGAGGTATACAACGGATTATGTTACCGAGTACCAATGGGTGTGGAACGGCTACTGGGGGCAGTATGTTCTTACTCCGGTTACGACCGAGGTTCAGGTGCCGTATGACTACTACATCTGTACGGTTACTCTTGAAAGCAAGGATTTAGAGGAGGTTGTCACCGAAATGATGACCGATGAACAGGAGCTTGTGTATCTAATATACATTGAAATGAAGGGCAACCGCCCAGACTTGTTCGAGTGACAGTTGACATATACGCTTGTAATAAAACATACCGTCACGTCATGCAACCTTGATGGTAAACTAACCATTGTGGAGTCAGACACAACCAAGACAAAATCAAGCATGAGAACCTTGCCGCTTGTGCCGTTCGTGCGTGAAAGGCTTTTGACGCTAAAAGAAGAGCAAAAAGAAAACTGCCGTCTTTGCGGTCGCAGCTACAGCAAAGAATATTCCGGCTATATCTGTGTAAACGAGATTGGCGATTTAATCAAACCAAACTATGTGACTGAATTCTTCCCGAAGCTGTTAGAGGCAAACGGACTGAGGCGGATAAGGTTTCACGATTTACGCCACAGCTGCGCATCGCTTTTGCTTGCCAACGGAGTGCCGATGAAGCAGATTCAGGAATGGCTTGGTCACAGTGATTTCAGCACAACTGCCAATATTTACGCCATTTGGATTATTCATCAAAGCTTAATTCTGCTGATGCATTATTAAGCGGTCTTGGTAAAGCCTTATAAACAGCGGCTTTATGGGATGAAAATTTCTCTCCACTTTTCTCTCCTAAAGTACGGAGAATCTGAGGATTCGACAACCAATGAGAAGGCTTGAGTTCACAGAAAATTCAAAAAATATAGCAAAAGTGCCTAATAGCATCACTGCAAATTAGGCACTTCCAACAAAATTTTGGCGGAGCGGGTGGGATTCGAACCCACGTGAGGTCGCCCTCAAACGGTTTTCAAGACCGCCTCGTTATGACCGCTTCGATACCACTCCGTATATCAAACCTGAATTACAAGCCTCGGAAAAAGGAGAGAAATTCAGGAGAGACAAACAAAAAACATATAAAATTAAAACCGCATAAAGCCTCGATAATAAAGGGTTTGCAAGAACAACCCACCGAAAGAGCAAGAGAGTTTTCAAGACCGCCTCGTTATGACCGCTTCGATACCTCTCCATTTCTTATCGCGGCTAAAGTATAATACCACAAATCGGGCGGTTTGTCAATATCAAATCATAAAAACTTCGCAATTCCGGCAGAAATTATCTCTTGGGGCTGTCAAACTCCTGCAAAACAAGTATAACGTCCAGATTGCCGTTGCGTGTGCGGATTTCGTCGATAAATTTGCGGCGGTCGCAGTCTTTTGGCAGAATTACGTTGTACCTCAGCTCGTATAGCGCGCCGAAGTCGGTTGTGCGTATCTCTTTGAGAGTGTATTCGTCGGTGTACTTGTCTAAAACGCCGTCGAATGCACCGTCGAAATTAAGATCCTCAGGCACGGTTATTTTAAGCAGCAGATGGTTGTTTCCGGGAACGCCAAATCTTGTAACGCCCAGCACAGCCATTACTGCGCAGAGGGTAACTGTCAGAATAATGGTTATGCCATAGTAGCCGGTTCCGCAGCCGATGCCGATTATCAGCGAGAAAAGCAAGCTAACAATGTCGGCAGTGTCCTTTGGGTAGCTCCTTATTCTTAAAAGAGCCAACGCTCCGCCCAATGATATAGCCGTTGCGACGTTTGAATTTATTATGATGGTAACGCCTGCCATAAGCGGTGCGAGCATTACCATTGCCGCGGGGAAGGTGGATATATATCCCTTTGAGCGGCGTGAGAAGATATAGACTGCGCTCAAAAGCAGTCCCAAAACCAAAGCTATTCCAAGGCAGGAGAGGATTCCTCCTACTGACATATCTACTGAAGCTATATTCGGAAAAAGTGAATCTATCATTATAGTAACCGTTCCTTTCGTGCTGAATCGAATGAGTTCGGGCATCGCCCTTGAAGTTTAAGTTATATTTAGTTTTCCGCGATACTTCTTCTGTCGCAGATGTGAGTAAATTCATGTCCGCGGAAGCGTGAATATTCGCTGCCGTATTTTGAAAAGCTGGTCATGTATATTTTTTCCTCGGCGAGAATGTCGGCGAACCATTTGGGAATAGCGCCGTTTATCTTTATCTCCATAAGCACCTCGTCGGGGTGCAGAAGCTGCTCGCCGTAGGAGCCGGATGAAAGCTCAAGATCAGTTCTGCGCGTGGTGATCTCTCTGTCAAAGGTGACGCGGAAATCGGGGTCGTCCGCGCCGAAAAAGGCTATGCGCGCATAGCTTAAATACAACGCCGGCTTTACCTTGTTCTGCTCTAAATAGTATTCAATTTCGTTGAGAACCTGATTTACAAGGTAATCGTCGGTTTTGGGACGCTCGCCCCGGCTAATAAATGCCTTTGCTTGGGCATATGTAAGCCTTACGCGCCGCTTTACCACCACTCCGGTCACCTTGCGCTTTATTTCAAGAAAGACGTCGTCATCGTCCTTCGGGATAACATAGGAGCGCATCCGAAATTTTTCCTTGAACTTGGGCTTGGGCTTTTGCGATGAGCGGCGGATTACGCTGTTGGTGTCGTCGTCGAAATAGATGTTGTATATTTTGTATACGCTGCCGTTTTTGCAGTAAGCGTCGTAAACCATGCCATAGTCAAGGATTTTGCGCCGGACGTTTTCAAACTGCTCGACGGTGAGAAGAAACTTCTTCTCCCTGCGCTTAAACACTAATTTCGGCATAGCTTTTCCACTTCCTTCAATCTGGCCCTGCCGGCATATCGTTTTTCAAAGCCGACGCGTCACATGAAGATATTGTATCATATTTCCGCACCCGATTACAAGTGTTTTAATAGAATTTTCATGAAAAAATCAAAAAACAATCGCGGACAGCGTTACCGCCCGCGATGTTTTTAAAATAGATGTACAGCCGTGTAAAATTATTCCTCTTCGGGAGCGCTTACAGGGCATACAGCGGCGCAGTTGCCGCAGCCGATGCAGGTATCGGGATCGATAACGTACTTATCGTCGCCCTCGGTGATAGCACTTACAGGGCACTCGCTTGCGCAGGCACCGCACTTGATGCAGGCGTCGGTAATCTTGAAAGCCATATTATTTGTCCTCCTTGATAAAAATTAGAGACGGAGCAAAGCAGCTCCGAGCATTCTCTTGAATATATAATAGCACATTTTTAGAAAAATGCAAGAGAAAAATCGGCAAGCGGAAAAACCACTTGCCGAACTTCATTTTTTCAGCGATTAAGCCTCTTCGGGTGCTCCTACAGGGCAGGTATCCTTGCAGCTGCCGCAGTCGATGCAGGTATCGGGGTCGATAACGTACTTGCCGTCGCCTTCCTTGATAGCCCCAACAGGGCACTGATCGGCGCATGCACCGCACATAACGCAGGCATCGGAAATTTTAAAAGCCATTTATGTATCCTCCTTGATAAGAATTAAAGAGACGGAGCAAAAGCGCGCTCCGAATTATCCTCTCGAATATATAATAACACATATTTTAAAAAATGCAAGCGGAAATTTTTAAAAAGGCAGGAAAATGCAGATTAACGCCAACACTTCCCCCAAACCGTTATGCTTCGCGACTTTTTGAGATGTCTCCCTCCGGCATCATACCACTATCGCGCTTATCTCCCAAGCGGGGTAGCATGGGGCGCGGCGGATATACATTTTCTTTTCGGGCAGAAGCGAATTTATATACAGCGGCAGCGCGAAAATGTCCTCTGTTCGGTGGTATATCGAAACGTTCAGCTTGGGTTGGAAACGAAGGATAGTGCCGACAGAGCCTTTTAAAGCCTCCGCTTCCGCCCCCTCAACGTCGTATTTGATATAAGTGCAGCCGCAATCTGTGCCGCCGAGGACGGTATCAAGCCTGAGCTGCGGTATTTCGATTACTTTTCCGTCCGAAGCTTGCCTTATCATTCTGCCGCCGCCTTTGCGCATGGTTATGCTGCCGTCCTCCGCGCCAGCCGCGGCGTTTACAAGCCCGACATTTTCAAGCCCCTCGACCGACTGCGAAAGCTTTCTGAAATTGCGCGGGTTCGGCTCCATCGCGATAATTTTTTTAAAGCTTCCGCCGGTGTGTGCAAGAAACTGCGCCACGGTGTCGCCGATGTAGGCTCCCAAGTCGGCATATATTTCCTCTTTTCCAAGATTCAATATGCGATACGTTTCCTCCGGCTCTGTCTGGGAAGCTTTAAGCGCGGCAAGCTCGCCGGTAATTTTGTATTCGATGATGTTAAGATAGGTTCTGCGGGATATATCGTCCGCAAGCAGGGAATATACCTTGTCAAGCTCGTCGAAATGCTCGAGCATATATTCCTTTGTGAAAAGACCGTCCCCCACGACCGGCATATCGGGGATGATAAGGCGGTGGCGGCGGGCTATGCTGTCGATTTTATCCATCAGCTGGGGATATCCCGCGCCGAAAGCCAAAAGTATTATAAATTCCGGAACGCTATCCTCAATTTCGGACAGTCTGTGGATTCCGTGACCCTCAAAAACCTTGTCCCGCACAAATTCGTCGCTTGCAAATATTCCGGCGCAGGGGATGGAGTGTTGATTCAGGATGGACAGCAGCTTTAAGCAGCCGTCTCCCATGCCGTAAATGAATATAGGCAGCTTGGTTTCGCGCAGGGTGTCGATATAAGAGGGCAGGGCGGACAATCGGGATTTATCAAGCATAACGCTTTCCTTTCCACAGCGGCAGACCTCCGCTGCATTAAAGTTTGCTTTTCTGCATTATACACTATTTTGCGGTTGGTTTCAAGATGTCAGGCTATCCTCACATTTATACAAAATGTGAGCGGATTATGCGGGATTTTTTGTCGCGGATAATGGCTTGAAACCTCTTGAAAATCGTTGGGGAGGGGAGTATAATATTAGGCAATTGTGGGGAGACGGTTTGGATGTTTATTCATTCATGCTTGGGACGGTTTGGCTATATATCCACGTTTTGATGTGACCGCGAGTGTGTGCAGTCATGGACGCACTTCGTGCGCCCATAGGAGGACCCCCGGCTGAGGGTAGCGTTAGGC
>USEH01000118.1 GCA_900553675.1 uncultured Ruminococcus sp.
TGCAGTCTTGATACTTTTTGTTTTCTCTTGTGACTACTCTAAGGGGATTATATCATTTCTTTTTGTACTTTTCTCTTTTCTCTCTTCTCTTTTCTCTCATATAGTTTGGCGACTTTTCCAGATAAAAGATAAGAGAGAAAAGTGAAAAGTGATGGTATCGCCTTGCGGCGATGGATTTTTATCGCAGTCTTCGCCTGCTTGCCGCTTTGCGGCGTGCATTATTTAGCGCAGATTTTGATAAGCTCAGGATATGCGCTGTTTTTATTCTCCAAAATCATACAAAATGTTAAGACGAAAATTAAATAGGTTAAGAAAAAATTACTTATTTTCATTGCTTAATGCTTATTTGTATGTTATCATCATATTAATACTTCCGCTTATATGCGGAATTTTTGGGAGGCTGAAATGTCTGGATATAAATTTATGAACGAATCTTTGAACATAAACGAAAGGGTGCGCGCACTTTTGCGCGAGCTTACCCTTGATGAAAAGCTTGGAATGCTTACTACATACAGCCAGCCGGTCGAGCGGCTTGGTCTTAAGGGCTTTCCGGTCGGCGCGGAGGTTGCGCGCGGACTTGTCTGTCGCGGCAGGGAGGAATCCCCAACCACCGTTTTCCCCGAGCCTTTCGGACTTGCCGCAACCTTCGACCCCGATGTGATGTATAAAATGGGGGAGATAACCGGTATCGAAACGCGTATATACAACAAGCAGGGCAAGGCATCCCTTTGCGTGTGGGGACCCACCGTCGACGCCGAGCGCGACCCCCGCTGGGGCAGAAACGAGGAGGCATACGGCGAAGACCCTTATCTTATAGGCGAGATGTCGGCGGCGTATACCCGCGGTATGGCTGGCGACGATCCCGAGCATCTGCGCATTCTGCCCATGCTAAAGCACTTTTACGCCAACAACAACGAGGAGGACAGGGGCAAGGACAACGCCAGCATACCGCTTGGTTTAAAGCACGATTATTACTTGAAAGCCTTTGAAAGAGCCTTCACCCACGGCGACGCAAAGGGAGTTATGGCATCCTACAACGAAATAAACGGAATTGAGGCGCTGTGCAATCCCGAGCTTGACGAGATATTAAAAAAGCAGTGGGGAATGCTGTTTTCGGTCACCGACGGCGGGGACTTCTGCGCAAACGTTCTCTCCCACAAAAAGGACAGAACCTTTGCCGAGACTGCCACAAGGGTATATAAAAACCACGGCGCGGACGTTATGACCGACAACGCCGAAATCGTCCGCGAAGCGGTCAGAGCGGCTTTGGACGAGGGCAAAATCGACGAAAGCGATATAGACTATGCTCTGTCCGGACTGCTTAAGGCAAGATTCCTTTTGGGAGATATCGACGGCAAAAGCCCCTACAGTTCCTATTCCGATGAGCTTTTGTGCTGCGAGGACTTTTACAAGGTCAGCGAAAGGGCGGCTAAGGAGTCGGTAATACTTCTCAAAAACAGCATGGGCGTGCTTCCGTTCAGTCCCAAAAAGAAAACCGCGGTAATAGGCATCCATGCCGGCATGAATTTCCGCGATTGGTACACCGGTCTGTCGGACAGAAACGGCACAATTATTGAAGAACTTATCCGCCGCGCCGGAGAGGATAATATCTGCTGCGACACCGGCTGCGATATCGTCGCCCTGCGCCATCCTGCAAGCGGAAAATATCTCACCATTTCTGCCGACGGCGGTCTTTGCCCTGCCGAGGACGCACCTGTTAAAAGCTGTCTGTTTGAGCTTTATGATTGGGGAGACGGTGCAATTTCGCTTAAATCCATGGAAAACGGCAAATTTCTCACCGACAGCGGCATAATGCGCTGCGTTGCCGACGAGGTTTACGGCTGGTTCGTCCACGAAATGATAACCGTTAAAAAGCGTGGGGACAAGGTTATAATGTATAACTGGCAGCAAAGACCGCTTGGACTTACCGATTTTAAGCTTGCGGTTAAAAGCTCTCCGAGGGCTGATGAAAGCTGTCTTTTCGAGATAGAAACGGTTTCAAGCGGCGAGGTAAGAGCCGCCGAGCTTGCCCGTTCCTGCACTCAGGCGGTGGTGTTTGCAGGAAATCATCCCCTTATAAACGCCCGCGAGGGTTACGACAGAAAGCACCTGAACCTTCCTGCTCATGCCGAAAAGCTGCTTGATTCTGTTTTAGAGGTCAATAAAAACGCTGTTTTGTATATGGTTTCGGGATACCCTTATGCCTTCGATTCCCGCAAGCTCTGCGCAGCCATGCATATCTGCCATGCTGGTCCTGCCATGGGCGCGGCGGTTGCAGGAAGCCTGTTCGGAGACTTCTCCCCTGCGGGAAGATGCCCCATAACATGGTATGCCGACTCGCAAGACCTTTGCGACATCCGCGATTACAACATCATCCGCACCAAAAGCACATATCTTTACTTCACCGGCAAGCCGCTGTTTCCGTTCGGGCACGGACTAAGCTACACAAGCTTTGAATACGGCACTCCAAGGCTGAGCGCAAGGCAGCTGAGCTCTGATTCGGTGCTTACGGTGGAAATCGACATAAGAAACACCGGAATCGTGGACGCCGACGAGGTGGTTCAACTTTATGTTGCACCGCCAAAGCTTCCGATTCCGCTTCCACGAAAGCAGCTTAAGGCGTTTGCAAGGATTAATGTTCCCAAGGGCAGAACCGAAACCGCCAAGCTTACACTTGACATCTCCACTCTGGGCTTTTACGACGTCAACACCGGCGCGCAGGAGGTTTACAGCGGCGAATACGCCATTATGATAGGCTCGTCGAGCGAGGATATAAGGCGCGCGGCGGCAATCGAGGTTACCGGCAGGAGCTTTGAGGGAGTAAACGTTTCAATGCCGGTTCCTGCAACCTTATCGTCCGACTATATGGGAGTGGAATTCGGCACCGACTTTGAGCTTACCGAATACGCTTTGATACAGGACTGGCAGAGCTTTATAAACTATCCTGCGTGCAGTCTTAAGGGATATACCCACGCCGAAGTGACGGCGTTCGTCCCCGGCTCGGGGGCAGAGCTTACATTAAGCTGCGCCGGAACCGGTCAGACTATCGCCAAGTTTAAAATACCCGGCTCGGGCGGGGCTGTCGGAACGGGCAGGTTTGTAACCGTCCGAACCGACGCTGTGCCGGTGGAAGGTTTGCACACGCTTAGGTTTACAACCGGCGGAACGGTCGCACTCTCCTGCTTCAGGCTGTTCTGATATAAGATAATAGTCAAAATGCCAAGCTCCAGAATCTATGGAATGATATAGATGGCTTTGCCACAGCACTTGTGATTTCTCGTCAAAAGTGCTGTGGCGTTCTTGTTTACTATGCATATTGACTGTGCATAGGCTTTGATATATAATCATCTAATGTAAGTCGGAATTTGACGCTTTTTCGACTAAAACATTAAATGGGATGGGGTGGACAATCATGATTTTGACAAAAGAAAACAGGCTGCGTTGTCTGATTTCACTATTAGTTTTTATAGCATTACAAGTTTTTATAGGGACTCAACCGGAACTGATTGTTAAAATATTTGGTTACGATAACGTTATAAAGTATATTGATTTTGTTTTTTATGGTGGACTATTTATATTCTATATTATTGTTTTCCGGAAAACACTCTGGAACAGCCTAAAGGATTTTAAGGAGAATAATAAAAAATATATTTATATAATCGTTATATGTTTATTCATTGCATTGGTTTTAATTATTGCATCTGCGATTATTCTGGACAGCTGCGGCATAGGAGAGAGTGATAATCAGGCGGGTGTAGATGATGCAATCGAAAGCTACGGTATATTTATGATATTGCCCGCCTGCCTGTTTGGTCCGCTGGTTGAAGAGATTGTCCATAGGGGACTTGTGCTGGGCTTTCTGAAAGGTGAAGAATCGGGCAAGGTCAGAACGGTAATAGCTATTATTGTGGGAGCAGTATTATTCGGATTGATTCATTGTAATTTTACGGATTTTTCTGTTACCGAGATACTGGCTGTAATCCCGCAAATGTTAATGGGATTAATGTTTGGAATAGCTTATGCACTATCGGGTAATATATTCTGTCCTATTGCAGTACATATGGTTATAAATATTATTGCTACAATTTAATCAAAAGGGAATGTGAAATACAAATTAACAGAGATAAATCTCAGCTTATGCAATCAACCGAACTATAAAACAATCCCCTAAGCAGTTATCAAAAATTGCTTAGGGGATTAATCATCTATATGGTTTTTCGGTGGTTACGACAGCAAAATCCTGTCATTATCCAGATTTTTGCCCACGCCCTCCTTGAATTTTTGCAGAAGGTCGTTGACCGTCAGATTCGCTCTTTGTGAGCCCTCGATATCTAAAACAATTCCGCCGTCAGCCATCATAAGGGTGCGGTTGCCCAAGTCGAGAGCCTGCTGCATATTGTGGGTTACCATCATGCAGGTGATGTTGTCCTTTTCGACTATCGACTTTGTCAGCTCAAGCACCTTTTCGGCGGTGGCAGGGTCTAATGCGGCGGTGTGTTCGTCTAAAAGCAAAAGCTCGGGAGTTACCATTGTCGCCATTAAAAGGGTGAGCGCCTGACGCTGTCCGCCCGAAAGAAGCCCCACCTTGCTTGTCATGCGGTTTTCAAGACCCATTCCCAAAAGGCTTAAACGCTCTCTGAAAAGCTCGCGCTCAGCCTTGCCAATGTGCGAAAACGGTCCGCCCCTGCGTGAGGAAAGGTATAGATTCTCTTCTATAGACATATTAGGCGCAGAACCGCGAAGCGGGTCCTGAAACAGCCTGCCTATGTGCTTTGCGCGCTTGTGCTCAGGCTCAAAGGTGATGTCCCTGCCGCCTAAAATTATCGAGCCGCTGTCGGTTAAAAAGCTGCCCGCGATGGCGTTGAAAAGGGTGGATTTGCCCGCGCCGTTCGAGCCGATAATAGTCACGAAATCGCCTCTGTTAAGATGAAGCGAAAGCCCGTGCAGGGCGCGCTTTTCGTTTACCGTTCCCGGGTTGAAGGTCTTTGAAATGTTATTGATTTTCAGCATTTTTTAAACCTCCCTTTGCGCGGTAATGGCGGAATCTGCGCATTATAATATCCTTGCGCGATTTAAGATACGGCAGCGATATCGCCAAAACAACTATCACCGACGAAACCGCCTTAAGCATGAACGCCGGCATAATATCAAACCTCAGCGCGACTGTGTATACAAGTCTGAAAATAAAGGAACCCAGAACAACTCCGATTGCCCTTGTAAGCAAACCACCCCTGCCCATAATCGTTCTGCCTATCAGCAGGGAAGCAAGCGCGATTGTCAGCATACCTGTTCCGAGGTTGATGTCGACCGATTTTTGCACCTGAGCCATCAGACAGCCCGAAAGAGCGGTAAGGGCGTTCGCCGCGCAAAGTCCTATTATCGTGGTGAAAACAAGGTTGATTGAGGACGAGCGCACCATATCAGGGTTGTCGCCGGTGCAGCGGATGGAAATTCCCAAGCGGGTCTTTAAGAAAAGCGTAAGCACGGTGACTGAAAGCACTACCGCTATAAGAATGGTAATAAGCTTGTAGGAGGAGGCAAGGGGAGTGTTCTCCAAAACTGCCCTGACCTTGGTAAAGACGGTTTCGGTTTTGTTAAGATTGATAAGCGAGCCGCCCTTCATAACCGCGATGTTGACGGAATAGAGGGCGGTGTTTACTATGATTCCCGCCAGAAGGCTGTCAACGCCCATTTTTGTCTGCAAAAATGCAGTTACAAAGCCGCTTAAAACTCCCGCAAGCATTGCCGCCGGAATCGATAAAAACGGATGTCCTGCCAGCGCGACTGTTGCGCCGACTATTGCGCCCAGAGTAAAGCAGCCGTCGGTGGAAAGGTCGCAGACGTTGAGCATGCTGTAGCTTAGGTGAAGAGCCAAAGCCGTCAGCGAGCATATCAGTCCAAGCTCTAAAGCGGTCGAGACAAGACCGAAAACTGAGGTAAAGTCCATTATCGTACCCATGCCTTTCATGCGATACAGAGGGAGACCCGCCAAAATCGGGCTTCCCTCTGCGACAATTATTGATGTTTATTCTGCCCTGTATGCGGCTCAGAATTCCTCGGCCGTTTCGATGCTCTGAACCTTTAAGCAATAGGGTGCAAGCTTTTCGGCAAGCTCGTCGTAGTTATATCCCAGAGCCTCGCAGATTTCGGTGTTGATGGTTGCGGTGCCGTTGTCGAAGGTCATAACCTGCATCTGTGCGGGATCCTTGCCGTTTACAAGGATGTCAAAAATCATGTTTGCGGTTTCCTTGCCGAGGTTTGCGTAGTCAACACCATAGCCAAGGAATGCGCCGTTGAGGGCAAAGGAGTCTGCTCCGCCGTAGTGGGGAATCTTTGCTTCTTTAAATATCTCATAGATGGCAAGCTGAGACTTCATAACTGTGTTGTCGGAAGGAGTGAATATGGCGTCAACGCCGTCTGCAACGAGTGCCTGAGCGGCGAGCATGATTTCGTCGTTGTTGGTGCCG
Source organism: uncultured Ruminococcus sp. (assembly GCA_900553675.1). GTDB lineage: Bacteria > Bacillota > Clostridia > Oscillospirales > Ruminococcaceae > Faeciplasma. The sequence continues at coordinate 6,468 of USEH01000118.1, forward strand.
GTGCGCTCAACAACCTCTATGCCCTTGTCCTCAAGATATGCCTTTGCGGCGGCAATAGCGGTGGTTGAGGATTCCTGACCCTGATCGTAAAGCAAGCCGACCTTTTTAGCGTCGGGGTCTACGGTGAAGATAAGGTTCATTATTGCGTTGGTGTCTAAATAGTCGCTTGTGCCGGTGAGATTAGCGCCGGGTGCCTCTAAGCTTTCAACCAATCCCGCGCTTACGGGGTCGGAAACAGCCGAGAACACAACCGGAATCTTGTTGTCCTCGGTT
>USEH01000119.1 GCA_900553675.1 uncultured Ruminococcus sp.
TTCACAGGAAATTACCTCCTTCTCTTGAGTTCTTAAGCGATATTATCTATTACGAATCGTTTTTATTCTGTTTGTCCGGCGATGTAATCCTCACTGAAATAGTCTATCAGACTTATTTGGTGACCACAATATGCTTAGTAAGGAAGCAAAGATGATTCTACACAAGTTTCACTCCATACATATTCGGGATGATATGGCTGACCATTTTCGATGCATAAATATGAAGTGTAATAAAAACTATTATACCCAATAAGCACTCTGCCTTCTCCGCTCTCTGCAGGATCAAGAATATAATATCCTTGATATTGGAGGTCATGTGGGCTGTTGCTCAAATTGCAAAATCCGTCTAGAACAGCAGCGTGACCTATATGCCCATTTATTTCGGAAAAACTAATTGCACATGGCGAATTGTTATACATGATTGTTTGCATTATAATAAATGGTAACTGACTATGATATACGGTATATTGTTTTGGAAGTGTTACCGTCAATAAATCTCTAATATCATTAATCGTTCCTTTAGCATGATTACCTTGCATAATCTGATCTCTAATTGCCATTGCAGTATATTGTGTGCCGTTCGCCCCATTAATATAGTAGTTCACAATACTTGCTGCAGCGGCTGCCCAACAAGTGCCATTATTATCAGGACAATTAATTACACCAATGTAGTAATGGTAATCTCCGGGAGTAAAGTAACTATTCTCACATATAGTATCTGCTATATTTACACTTACAGTATTATTTTTTAAAACAGCTGTAGTTAAAGCAACTGCGTTTAATTCAGATTGCAAAGAAGATTGAAGTTCTTTATATGTTGAAATAATAGTTTTGCTGTTAAGAGTTACACTATAGCAAGCATAATCATTACATGACATAGCAATCACATAGCTATCATTTCTCGCAACCTTATTAATGCCACTTGCATAGTCCGTCTTTGAAACCTGAAAACCATATTCACCGTTATTATAACTAATAAGCAATGAGGCAACACAAGCGTTCTCGTTACTAATCAGGTAATAATATACATTATCGATAAAATTACCATTATATGAATTTACCATGCAAAATCCGGGAGATAATTTCATATGAGACGAGCACTTTATACCAAGCGCTTCAAAATTTTCAATACTGAGACTGCTAAAAACACTTATTGCATAGTCCGTCGCTGACTGAGGAACTGATCGTGTTCTAATGTAAAGTGCATCAGTCGGCTCGGCTTTGATTGGTTCAAAAGCAAAAGCATTCAAACTTAGTACCATCACCAAAGCTATTGCAATACACAATTATAAAATTTTCCTCATAAGTTACCTCCAAATAATGTAATATTATAATATAAGTATAGCACGGAATTTTTTTGTAAGTCAATAGATATTCTATACAAATTATCTGATTATAATTAGTTGTAATATCTAATTACAAATTCTATAAAAGCGTCCATGCCCGACTAATCCTGACATGAACGTTTTTGCATTTTACCCGATATCAAGCGATACTGTCTATTACGCTCTGTAAATAATTCAACGAATTTATCAAATCGTCATCGGTTTTGTAGTTCCTACGATACAGCTCCAGCATAACAGCACCCTCGTAGCCGACGGCTTTCAGGACGGAAATAAATTTCGGAGTGTCGATATCTCCCTCGCCGGGCAGAAGGCAGTCGCCCTTTGCACCGTGGTCGGAGAAGTGGACGTGCTTTATGCTTGTGCCAAGCTCTCGGATAAAATCGTAGGGGTCGAGCCCCTTTCTCACCGCCTGCTTGGCGTCGAGAACGAACCCGACATCGTCCCCCAGTGCCTTCTTCATTTTTAAAAGCTGGGTAAGCTCGCCGGTGGTGCAGCGGCAGACGTTTTCCTGCAGTACCCTCACTCCGAACTGCTTTGCAACGTTGTTCAGGCGGACGTATCCCTCTATAACAACCTCGTCGGGGCAGGGATTTTTGTTTCCGTGAAGCACAAAGTATTTTGCGCCTAAAATATTCATAGCTTCAAAATACCGCTTGTGATACTCTAAATAGTCCCTTATCCTGCGCTCGTAGCCGGTGTAAAGCATATAGGTGTCTATCCCGGCGGTAAAGGGGTGGAGCGACACACACCGCGCGCCGTTTGCGCGAATGATTGCCGCAATACCTCTTATGTACTCCGGCTCTGTTTCGGAGTGGGTGTTTACGAATAGCTCAAGATTCTTAACTCCCCTCTCGCAGAGGTTTTTGACCGTTATTTCGGGAAGCTCGGGATATCCGCAGGCGGCGGATATGCCTGCATAGATTTTAGAATCGTTCATAGACGTTAAATACCTTTCGCTTAATTCGCTTGATTACGTAAAGACAAATCGACTGCCTGTACATATGTGCAGACAGTCGGATTTTTATTACTTATTCTCTGCTTTCTTGCGGTCAACCGCGCCCTGCCAGATAGTCCACAATGTGGGAGCTATGCAGTTTGAGGAGTAAACACCGGCAAGAAGTCCTATTACCAGCGGGAACGCAAAGCTCAGAATAGAGTCAACACCCGCGATAAGGGCTACTATGCAGATAGAAGCCATAGCTATAACCGTTGTAACGGTGGTGTGCAGAGATCTGCCGAAGGACTGCGAAACACTCATATTGACAAGCTCGTCCAAGCTCTTTTCGGCGCCATAGAGGGTTCTGTTCTCACGGATTCTATCATAGATGATGATTGTTGCGTTGATAGAGTAGCCGAGGATTGTCAAAAGCACCGCCATAAAGTTGGAGTCGATATCAAAGCGGCAGATAACGCAGCAGGCATATACAAAGCACATATCGTGGATAAGCGCGATAACCGAGCAACAGCCGGCAATCCATCCGCCTATCTTTCTGAAGCGCAGACCGATATAAACTATCATGACTACAGCTGAGAAAGCAACCGCAACCAGGCACTTTCCGAAGAAGCCGGAACCGGTGGTTGGGTTAACGTCCTGCGAGCTGTAAAGCTCGAGGGAGTTTTCGGCAAACGCAGCGTCAAGCTCGTCGGTCAAGGTGGACTGAACCTCAGCGGAAAGTCCTTTAGACGACGGGAAGGAGAGAGATACCGTTTTCATACCGTCGGCAAGGCTTTCGCCTAAAGCTGCATTGCAGGGCTGATTTACAACGCCTGTAGCGGTAGACGCCACCTTGGTTTCATCAATAGTACCGTTATAGGAATAGGTGATGATTGTGCCGCCCTTAAATTCTATCGCAATGTTCATTCCCATTACAAAGGTAAGAATTATTGCAACAGCGATAACGGCAATCGAGAAGATATAGAAATACTTTTTCTTTCCTACTACATCAAAGGTCTTATTCATTGCTGACACCTCCGTATAGCTTGGGATTTCTTAATGCCTTGAACTTTGAAAGGGACGCAAGCATAAGTCTGGAGCAGAATACGCCGAATACAAAGTTAAGGATAACGCCGACGAGAAGAGTAAAGCCGAAGGAGTAAATCGTTCCCTCGATAGTCGTCGGGAAGAGGAAGTAAAGCCAGCTCATCGCCTTTGCAATAAGGCTGTCCGGCGGTCCGAACGCTCCCATAAGGATAAGAGCAACGAACACGATGGTTATGTTGCCGTCGAAGATGGCAGCCCATGCTCTTGAATAGCCAAGCTCGAGGGCGGAATTAAGGGTCTTGCCGTTTCTCAATTCTTCCTTAACGCGCTCGAAGGTTACAACGTTGGCGTCTACACCCATACCTACTGCCAGTATGATACCCGCGATACCGGGAATCGTCAGCGTGAAGCTGGGGATATTTCCGAAGAAGCCGGTTATGCAGGCGATGGTTCCCACAACCTGTCCAACCAGAGCGATGGAAGCAACGAATCCGGGAAGCCTGTAAACTATCATCATATAAATGCAGATAAGAATGAAAGCAACCAGACCCGCAATCAGCATTGCGTTTCTTGCGCCGGTACCCATAGCCGCAGAAATGGTTCTGAAGTTGGATGTTACCATCTTGTAGGGCAGAGCACCCGCAGCAATCTTATCACCGAGAGCCTTTGCAGACTCGTATGTGAAGTTGCCGGTAATCTGTGCCTTGCCATCGGTAATGGCAGTTTCAACAGTCGGGTAGGAAATGCAGGTATCGTCCATCCAGATGGAGATGACCTCACCTGTGCCTGCAAGCCTTGTTGTGGCTTCGGCAAATGCCTCTTTGCCTTCCTCGGTGAGTTCAAGCGAAACACCAAAGGTGTAGTTGCCGCTTTCATCCTGCCAAGCGGCTCCCTGAGCGTTTTTAACCATCTTACCGGTTAGGATAACGTTTTCGGCGGTAACACCTGTAGGAAGACCGTATTCATCGACGTTATGACCCTCTCTGAATGTAAGCTCAGCCATCTCGCCAAGCTCCTTGACAGCTGCTTCGGGGTCGAAATCAGTCTCGTCCGCCTGCCAGGGGAATCTTACGATAATATCGTAATTGGAATCATCAACATAAAGCTCATAGTCTGTAATACCAAGGTTTACAAGTCGCATTTCAAGAGCTGCCTGAGCAGCGTCCATCTGTTCCTTGGTAGGCTCTGCCTCCTCCGGGGGAGCAAAGGTTACGTCAACACCGCCGCTGATATCAATGCCCCAACGAATATCGTCGGTAGACTTGATTATCTTGGTTTCAATATCGCCGTAATGAGTGCTGATACCCATAAAGGTAAGCAGGGCAAAAACAGTTATAAGCACAACAACAATAAAGAAAACCGGTTTTTTAATGCGTCGCACTTTTTTTGCCTCCTTAATAATTTTTGCCTGTCCGCAAAGGACATTCACTTATTTAGTATAGCCAAAACATGGTCAAAAGTCAATAGTTATTAGCAAAAAGGTTGCCTATCAAGCCCAAATTTCTCCGTTTTGCAAGCAATTATTTCAAATTATGTCTAAAAATACTTCCGCTATCGGTCTGCGTATGACCATTTGCGCGTGTGAATCAAACGGAGTTGGGTCGCGATTTATAATTACAAGCTTATCTCCCTGATAATAATTTACAAATCCGGCGGCAGGATAAGCCGTCAGCGAGGTCCCGCCGACTATGAGCATATCACATTCGCTCACCGCGCGCACGGCGGCTTCAATCGCGTATGAATCCAGCCCCTCGCCGTACATAACAACATCAGGACGGACGAACCCACCACAGTCCTCACATTTTGGCACACCATCGCATGAAAGTATATAATCAAGGTTATATTTCTTACCACACTTAACGCAGTAATTCTTAAGCGACGACCCATGAAGCTCGATGACATTGCGTGAGCCTGCCTTTTGGTGCAGACCATCGATATTCTGGGTTATGACAGCTTTCAGCTTGCCCATCTTTTCAAGACGCGCAAGAGCAATATGACAAGCGTTAGGCTTTGCGTTGGGATAAAGCATATTCGCGCGGTAGTAGCTGTAAAACTCGCGCGGGTGCGCATAAAGATAGTCGTGGCTGAGTATCACCTCAGGCGGAATCTTTGCGGTTGAGTTGGTATAAAGTCCTCCGCTTCCGCGAAAATCAGGGATTCCGCTTTCGGTCGAGACTCCAGCCCCGCCGAAGAAAACTATGTTATCCGAGCTTAAAACCATCTCGGAGAATGTCATGTCGGACATATTTCTAAAGCTCCCTTCAAATGAAATCTGACGTTCAAACAGAAGTATACAACATAATCGTGAAATTGTCAAATATATCTATTGGGAATCAAATTCTTTTAGCATATACAGTCTCATGATTTGCGTTCACACGCGAAGCACCATAGCCGTCCCTGAGATAAAAGCCCTCTGCACCGTCAACGGGAATCAGTTCCATCAAAGTTCCGCCGTGAGATTTTATGTGATTCTCTGCCAGACCAAGAGCCTTCGCGCCGGTGCCGGATCGTCTGAAGTCCTTACGCACATACAGATTATTGACAAAGCCGCGATGCAAGCTTTCATTATAGGAATAGCTTATAAATCCGACATACGCGTTGTCTGAAAGGATTTTCATTATATAATAAGGATTATGCTCGCTCAGCGTCTGAGCTATCATCTGACGGTTAAGCTCCTCATCCTGCATATCCTTAACATTTTCCTGATATTCCTCCTCATCGCACACCTCGACAAGATACTCTATGAAATAGCTGTTAAACTGCGCCATTTCATCGGGATTTCGCAAATCAAAACGCTTTAATTCGACCATATTATACCTCCAATCACATGAAAGAAAAAAAGACCTGCGAAACCGCAAGTCTTTAATGGCTGCCTCTGTCAGGCTCGAACTGACGACCCCATGATTAACAGTCATGTGCTCTACCGACTGAGCTAAGAGGCAATATGACGAAAGAGAGCGAAACTGCTCTCCTTCGTATTTATGTCGGCGACACCAATTTTCCCAGGCAGTTACCCGCCAAGTATCGTAGGCGAAGATGAGCTTAACTTCTGTGTTCGGCATGGGAACAGGTGGGACCTCATCTCAATCGTCACCGACTGTGAAGTGTTACTTCAAAGACAAGCCTTGAAGCTGACAACTTCAAAATTGAATAATGTTTTAAGTAATGGATGAACATAATTTCTAAAGGTTAAGCCCTCGACCAATTAGTACTCGCTAGCTAAACACTTCACAGCGCTTACACTTTGAGCCTATCAACCCAGTAGTCTTCCGGGGGTCTTACTCAGTTAACCTGATGGGATATCTTATCTTAAGGACGGCTTCACGCTTAGATGCTTTCAGCGTTTATC
>USEH01000120.1 GCA_900553675.1 uncultured Ruminococcus sp.
TCATCGTATATCTTATTTAGGGGATTTTTTGACTGCATATTTCTTGACAAGTTCATTGCAGCGGTTTTCGGGTTCCCCCTTTTCCCCTTAGTTTCATCCCCCTTACCCTCTGCAGGCAGTAGGACGGTCACAAACGGCTCACACGGTGTAGCGAATTATCCTTACACACCATCCCGCAGTCCGTCAAGCAGACCACAATCGGTTCACCCGTAGGAACAAACTTTCCTTTAAAAAGTAAATTAAAAAGTCAAAAAAACAAGCCACAGTAAAATCACCGTGGCTTGCCAAAAAATCAATCCGTTATCGCCTCAAAATCTTCAACCCCATGCTTGCACCAAGGACAAACAAAATCAGGCGGCAACGTCTCCCCCTCGTAAACATATCCGCAGATCTTGCACACCCATCCCTTAACACCCTTTGCCTGCGGCTTGGGCTTTACATTCTGGTGATAATAAGCGTAGGTCATAGTCTCGGCAGGGGACACAACCCCCTCCTCCACCTTGGAGCAGATGAAAAGCCCGTGCGAGCCAAGGTCGCTGTAGTCCTCCACCTTAAGGGAAATAAAGGAATTAATGTGCTTCGGCAGGACTACAAGCCCGTTTGCGGCGAATTTCGGCGCGCAGCCGTTAAACTTGTCAACGTCCCTGCCGCTCTGGAAACCGAAATGCTCAAACACCTTAAACGGCGCTTCAACGCTGAGTATGTTTATGTTCATGATTCCTGTGCGCTTGATAACGTCGTGCGAATAGTTGGATTTGTTTATGCTCACCGCGATTCTTTCGGGACTCTGCGACACCTGCATAACCGTGTTGCATATCATGCCGTTGTGCCGCTCACCGTCGAACGAGGTGACAACATACAAACCGTAGCCAATATTGTTCATTGCATTATCAGACATATTAATATCCTTTCTGCGGGAAGCGTCGTCAACGTAAGCGTTGACATTAACGTTGTCATCATCCGCCGCTGACCGTTTGCACCCTGCTTCCGGGTGTTCGGCTGTTAAGCTTGTGACGGATGAATCCCTTCAAATAGCGTCTGCCAGACGGGCGAGAGCCTCCTCGCTTGCTGCGTTGAGTGCAGACTTTATGGTTACAACCGGCTCGACTATTTCAAGATTCTTGCTGCCCTCCAGCATACCCTTTATGACCTTTGCAGCCATCGGCGCCCAAGAGCCGTTTTCTATTATTCCCACCTTGCGGTTGCAGTATCCGCGCTCGGTGAGATGGTTTATAAACTCGCGCATGAACGGGAATATCTCTGTGTTGTAGGTGGTAGTCGCCAGAACCAGTCTGCCATAGCGGAAAGCGTCCTCAACGGCTTCTGCCATGTCGGTGCGGGCAAGGTCGTGGACGGTTACCTTTTCGCCCTTGTCTTCAAGCATCTTAGCAAGCTTTAATGCGGCTTCCTTTGTGTGACCGTAAACGGATGTATATGCGATGACAACGCCCTCGCTCTCAACGCCGTAGCTCGACCATGTGTTGTAAAGTCCGATGTAATAGCCTAAATTTTCGGTGAGAACAGGACCGTGCAGCGGGCAGATGATTGCAATATCCAGCGCGGAAGCCTTCTTTAAAAGAGCCTGAACCTGCGGACCGAACTTGCCCACGATTCCGATATAATACCGCCTTGCCTCGCAAGCCCAATCCTCTTCGGCGTCTAAAGCACCGAACTTTCCAAAGCCGTCTGCCGAGAAAAGAACCTTGTCAGTTGAATCGTATGTCACCATGACCTCAGGCCAGTGAACCATGGGTGCGGTGTAGAAGGTAAGGGTGTGCTTGCCCAGCTTAAGGGTGGAGCCCTCCGCCGCGACTATCCTGCGTGAAGCGTAATCGTCCCCGAAGAACTGACCCATCATGGTAAACGCCACGCGGGTGGCAACAACCTTAGCGTCGGGGTATTCCTTCAAAAATTCGGCGATGTTGGCTGAATGGTCGGGCTCCATGTGGGAAACTACCAAATAATCGGGGTTTCTGCCATCCAGAGCCGCCTTGAGATTTGCCATCCACTCGTCCTTGAAATGTGCATCCGCAGTGTCCATTACCGCGATTTTCTCGTCGATAATCACATAAGAATTGTAAGCCATGCCGTTTGGAACCACATACTGACCCTCAAAAAGGTCAACGTTGTGGTCGTTAACGCCTATATATTTAATGTCATTGGTAATCTGCATTTTAATCAACCGTCCTTTACAATTATTGATTTATTCTAATGTTAGCTTTGCCGTATGATCAATCCCGCCAGGTGCTTTCGGGGAGAGAGTTTAAAAAATCAACAAGCTCCTGCGCCATTTCCTGCTGCTCGGCGTTTCTGGGATGACCCGGGGTCGCCTTGCCGCAGCGGGAGTACATAAGGTGATATACCTTGTTTCTTGCTCCGCCCATCCTGTCCTTGATCTCTTCAATCGCTTCGTCCCAGGCGGGGTCGTGGTTTAAAAGAGTCAGAGCCAGAACAACCGTCGCCTTGGGGGCGTGCTGGCGGATGGAGTTGATTATCTCTATGTATTTGTCCTCCCATTTAGCGCGGTAATGCACCTTGTCGTATATGCAGTCGGGGTTGGGATTGTGGTCGTTCTGACCTATCGCAAAGACTATAACATGGGGGACAAAGCGGGAAAAGTCCCACTCGGTAATCTTGTCGAACGAGCAGTATCTTAGCTTGTCGTAGCATGATTCCACGCCGCGCATATTCGGCATTTCAAAGTAGCCGGTGCCGTTGAAAATTGCAATTCCTCCCTGCGAGGTGTTGTATACTTCCGCCGGAAGCATTCTGCCGGCGCGCATGGCATAGGTGTGCCACGAATTGTCCCACTGACCGTTGTTGCCGTCGGGGTCGGGCTTGCCCATGTATTCGTCGGCATCCACAACGTCTCCCGCGGTAACCGAATCGCCGTAAAACTCGATTCGTTTGTGAGGCTTAGGCATGGGCTTTAAAAGGTGCGCGTCACCGTCGAGCAACAGATTCAAAAGCTTGATGTATCCTCCTGACATCGGCTTGTAGATATAGCAGCTGTGGGTGCCTGCGGGGAGGTTTTCGCAGAGCGTGCAGGTTCCCAGACCGTCGCCGATTTCGATAATGCTTTCCTTGCCGTCTACTACAAAGCCTATTCGTGTGCCGTTCCACGAGCGGCGTTTTTCATATTCAAGCCGCAGACTCGTTCCCGAAAAGCAGAACCCGATGTAGCTGCCCGGCCATACAAGAAGCACGCCGTCCGGCTCGGAAAAATCGATTCTGCCGCTGTAATTAAAGTTTTCTTGATTGAATGGATGTTTCATGCTGTTTCTCCAATTGGTGTTTTATATTGTAATTGAGTGGTAAGTGTGAAGGGATATTCGCCGAATGCGATGTCACCCATCACTTACCGCATATCTTCCTTATCTCGCGGAGCCTGCGAAAGAACTCGCTTAAAAGCTGAGCGCACTCATCCTTCAGTACCCCTGCGGTAACCTCGGGCTTGTAATTAAAGCCCATCTCAAACAGATTCGTTATAGACCCTGCGCAGCCCGCCTTGGGGTCGCTTGCACCGAACACAACGCGGTCTATCCGCGAATTGATGATAGCCCCCGCGCACATTGGGCAGGGCTCTAAGGTCACGTATAAAACGCTGTCGATAACCCGCCAGCCGCCTAAAGTCCTCGCCGCCTCGTCAATAGCCATAATCTCGGCGTGCGCAAGGGGAGACTTTCCGCTTTCGCGCAGGTTGTACCCCTTACCGATTATCTCGCCGGAGGATTTTTTTACAACAACCGCCCCGACGGGAGCTTCGCCCAAATCAAACGCTTTTTTGGCAAGAGAAATCGCCTCGCGCATATAATATTCGTCGTCAAGCAGCGGCATATCAAATCTCGTTTCTGTTTTCAAGCGCCTTAAACAGCGTCATCTCGTCGGCATATTCAAGCATTGCGCCGATTGGCAGACCGAACGCAAGGCGTGTAACCCTTATCCCCAGCGGCTTTAAAAGCTTTGAAAGATATATCGCCGTGGCTTCGCCCTCGGGGGTGGGGTTGGTTGCCATTATTACCTCTTTAATCTCGCTTTTCGAGATACGCGCCAGAAGCTCGTTGATCCTCAGCTTGTCGGGTGTTATGCCGTCGATGGGGGATATAAGCCCGTGCAGAACGTGATACACGCCGTTATACTCGCGGGTGCGCTCAAACGCCGCAACATCCTTGGGGTTTTCAACAACGCAGATGGTGGCGTGATCACGCTTATCGTCTGAGCAGATGGGGCATACCGCCTTGTCGGTAAGGTTCTGGCATACAGAACAGCTGTGAACGGTTTTGTGGGCGTATAATATCGCCTTGGCAAAGGCTTGTGCCTCCTCTTCCGACATGGACATTACAAAGTAGGCAAGCCTTTGTGCGGTTTTCATTCCTATTCCCGGCAGACGTGCAAATTGCTCTGCCAAAAGCGTCAGCGGGAGTGCGCCCGATTCAGCCATCAGAACAGACCCGGCATACTCATGCCGCCTGTGATTTTCGACATACCCTCGCTGGATTCGGTTTCGATATTTGAAAGAACCTCGTTTACTGCGCTTGCGATAAGGTCTTCGAGCATTTCAACGTCCTCGGGGTCAACAACCTCGGGCTTGATGGAAACGGCTTTTACTTCGCGCTTGCCGTTCATGGTTATCTCAACGGCTCCGCCGCCGACCGACGCCTTAAATTCCTTTTCCTCCAATTCGGACTGGAACGCTGCCATGTCCTCCTGCATTTTCTGTGCCTGACGGATCATCTGGTTCATATTCTGAGGACCGCCGCCCATACCCTGTGGGATTCTTGCTTTCATAGTTTGATATCCTTTCTTTTATTTGATGTATGTTGTGATTTTGATTTTTCTTTGTGGTTTGATGCATTGGAATGAAAGCAAGAGATAAGAGATAAGAGTGAAAAGAGAAAAGATGAGGTGTTGGCTATACGCCAACGTATCTTAAAAGCGGCTTCGCCGCCGCGCCAAGCGTTTCACTGCCGGGCGAAATGCCGGTATCACTTTACGGTAACATCCACTTTCGTCAACGGATTAATCTTTCCGCACTCAATTTCCAGAATGATGTGCCACCCCGCCATATCTTCCGTACCCGTCCCCGGTACCTTTCTTTCAATATCCACTGCAAAGCTTCCGTCAGGATTTTTGATAACGCTCTTAACCTCGTGGCGGTTTGAGCCGGAGCCCTCCGCCAAGACAATCATAATAAGGTCGTTTGCCTTGAAATACTCATCGTCGTACTTCTCTATAGCGTCGAGCCAGCCGATGGTGGTGTCGGCATATACCTTTTCCTGCTTTTCAAGGTCGTATAAATCCTTGTTCTGGGAGTAATATCTGTTCAAATCCTCCACTGAGCGGATAATCACGTAATAGGGGTATTGCTGACCGTCGATGTAACCGTCGGTACGGATATACTGCGCCGTAAACTTCTGCTCCTGCGCGGTTATTTCCTTGTAGTCGGGACCCGCAAACTGATAGCCGTAGACCGAATCGAGGACGTTTAAAAGCTCGCCGCTTTCAGACGAATACTCGACAACGATATTGCCCTTGCGGAAGAAGTGGGTGGGTGCGGGACGGTCGAAGTTTATTGTAACGGCAGATTCGCCCTCCAAGCCGGTGTAGGCTGAGCCGTCGTGCGAAAACCTCGAAGCGTGATCCGCCGCGGAAGGCTCGTCCTCAAATTCTAAAAGATAAACCGTTTCGCCGTTTGAAACACTTACAAAGCAGATTGTAACCGGCTTGTACATATAAATCTTTTCGGTAGACGACAGCCCGCGCGACGCACTGCATTGATATCCTGCTTTTTCAAGAGCCGCGACAAGCTCGGAGCTGTAGTCGGGGCGGTAATAGTCGTAGCCCGCGCCCATGCTCTCTTTTCCGAAGTACTCGTTTATGTCCTGCAAAAGCTCGCCTGTCTGCGAATAGTAGGTTATTATCTGACTTCCGTTGAGCCAGATATGGTGCGGAGCTTTATAAGTGATATCAACCGAAGCTCCGTCTGACTCCCAACGCACGCCGTTGTCTTTAAAGCACTGTATCGACTGCGCAGCCTTCTCCTCCGACTCAAAGTCGGAGATTATAAAGCCTTCGTCTTCGGAAATAATGTAATCGGTTTGCGAAAGCGCGCCAATTCCGCCCTGATTACCGGAATCGGGGGTTACATCCTCCTTCTTGTATTCAACGTCGTGATTTTCCATGACCGTCTGAATAGACGCATAGGTGTCGGCAGGCTGAAGAGGCGAATTGTCACCGTAGCAGTCCCCAGCTCCTGCAAATTCGGAGCCGAATACTCCGACAAGAGCAGAATATTCCGCACCCTCGGAGGAGCAATACTGGATTATATACTTGTCATAAAGCCATAAGTGAACAGGCGCGATATAGTCGATTACCTTGTATTCCTTGCCGTCGTTATAGTGGCTTCCGGTCTTGTCGTAGCACTCCGAACGCTTTTTGGCAGCATCTGCGCTTTTAAATTCGGTGATGTAAATGCCTGCATAAGGGTCGGACGTCATCGAAAACGACATTGAACCCACCTCATCCGGGTCGTCAGACTTTGTTCCTTCAAGCTCCGTATATCCGATTCCGTTGGAATCAAGAATCTTTTTTACAATGTCGTTGGCGCTGCCTTCAAGCTTGATTTCCGAGCCAGCGTCAGGC
>USEH01000121.1 GCA_900553675.1 uncultured Ruminococcus sp.
GATTCGAACCCCAACAAACAGAGTCAGAGTCTGCCGTGCTACCATTACACAATTCCGCAATCTATTTCCTTTTCAGAAAGCGCATCTATTGTAGCACAGCAGACGGGATTTGTCAAGTGTTTTTTGCAAATTTGTTTTCGCCATTTTTCGCAAATTTTTTGTCTTCCATAACTTTTTGATATTGACAAACTGTGTACTATATGCTATTATAGATTATTATATAACCATCATTTTCTTATTTGTAAGTATTATTACACTCAAAGTAAAATTTGTACTGACTTCTTTGTTCTTCTCACTCTTACCTTAAAGCCAGTTCAATAATATATACACATGTCTTTTACGATATGTCCCTAATATTGCCTTTTTCCTTCCAAGCATATATAAATCTTGCCAAAATCGTGTTCGCACGGTTTTGAAGAGCGTTTGGGCGGCTTTTTTGCGTTGTATCTGCGAGCGCGGTTAAGCAATCTCCAATCTGCTTTCCGAAAAATAAGTATTCCCCTTATTCTCCGATTATACATTGAAAGCCGTCCATGCTCTATTATCGACTCGCTATTAGTTTTACTTGATTTTCCTCGATTGTGCCGGACATTCGCCCGTCATCCCCATACCATAAGCCATAATCACCAAAAAGCCCGCTGCGTGTGTCTTTTGGTGATTTTTTGTGACCTTTACGAACCCAATGGAAAATTGCTCGCTGGAATTTCAGCGAAGATACTTGCCCCGCCCACACTCCTCGATTTTAATGAAGAACCGCTCAATCTCTCCCATATTCAATATTCCGCAGACGCCTTATGTCACCCGATTATCGACCGCAGGACAAATATCCGCAAAAATAATCGGGAACTGCTTTTGCGGATCTGCTATAATATCATCACAGCGAAACGAAAGGAGCGCACTCTATGAACTGGACGGACGCAATATGCTCGGCAATACGCTTTATTGAAGATCACATCACCGACGAGCTCACGGTGGATATGATTGCAGACCGTGTGAATATTTCACCCTTCTATTTTCAAAAGGGCTTTGCAATGCTCTGCGGATTCACGATTTCGGAGTATATACGAAACCGCCGCTTGGCTCTTGCCGGAAAAGATCTTACTACCGGCAATGAAAAAATAATCGATATTGCCATTAAATATGGCTACGATTCGCCGGACAGCTTTACCAAAGCGTTCACACGATTCCACAGCGTAACTCCGACAGCCGCCCGCAGGGATGGAGTCGCACTCAAAACCTTCGCTCCGCTGAATCTGAAGTTTTCTTTGGAAGGAGGATATCTCTTGGACTACAGAATCGAGAAGAAAAAAGCGTTCACGGTCATTGCCAACGCAAAGACTTTCCCATATGATAACGCGTATAAAACCATCCCCGAATTCTGGGAAGAACATTACAGGCAGGGAAAAGGCAGCACGGTCGGAGGGGTGTATGGCATCAATATCGACGAAAAAATGGGAGGCGACACCTTTGAGTATCTAATCGCCGACTCATATATCGAGGGCAAAGAAATACCGGAAGGATTCATCCTGAAAACCATCCCCGAGCTTACATGGGCAGTGTTCCCCTGCGTGGGTCCCCTGCCGGATACCTTGCAGAATGTGAACACAAAAATATTCACCGAGTGGCTTCCCGCCATTAAAGAATACGAGTTCGCAGCCGGCTATTGTGTGGAAATGTATGATTACTACGCCAAATACCCTAACGGCACCAAGGACGAAAGCTACTACTGCGAAATCTGGATTCCTGTTAAACGGAAAGGATAAGTATTGCCACCCGTAGTTTTTCGGGATGATTCTGCGGAATCGCCGCCCGCAAATCTGAAAGCTGCATAAGAATATGCAGAAAACTGCTCTCCTCTTTTTGGGAAGGGCGGTTTTTGCGTTATAACTGTATACTGTTTCCGGTATCTTACTTCTTCTCAAACCTGAAAATGTTCCACGAAAGCGGCTTTACATCAGCCTTAAGCTCGCCACCATCCGCCTTGGATTCGGTGTTTGTCTTGGGAAGAAGCGCATCGGGGTTGTCAAATGTATTCTTAAGCTTGAAATCGTCGGTGTACATCTCGATATGCTCCGCGAAGCTGTAGCCCTCAAATCCCGAAAAATCAAGGGTTATCGGATACTCGTTCTTGTCGCTGCGGTTGATGACGGGAGCCGTTATCATCATCCCAAGCAGTTGCAGCGTCAACGTAGTTAAGACCTTCCTTAGTGGCATACTGCGAGTTGTCGTCGATTGCGTAGCCCTCGATGTCAAAGGTCTCGCCGTCAACCGTGGTCTGCATTGAGGTTCCCCTGCCGTACTTCATAAGCTGGGTCATCACATAGTGCGAGCCGGAACGCCATACGTGGTCGTGGTTTGATGAGCAGAGCGCGCCCAGACCGCCGGTCATGCAGGCAATCTTAACTCTGTCCGCGTGTCTGAGGAACGCAAGGATTGTGGAAGCCATTGTCAGCGCGGGAATCATGTCTCCGCCCGGCCACTCGCGGGAGGGCATATTGTCGGGGTCGTGTAGGATGTATTTGCGGTTGGGGTCGAAGCGGTAGTGGTCGGCAACCATGTTGTGATATCCGTAGCCCGGGCGAAGCTTTGCGCAGGGGCGGGA
This sequence comes from uncultured Ruminococcus sp., assembly GCA_900553675.1. GTDB lineage: Bacteria > Bacillota > Clostridia > Oscillospirales > Ruminococcaceae > Faeciplasma. The sequence continues at coordinate 2,603 of USEH01000121.1, forward strand.
CATAGTGCCATATTCATCAAAGGAGATCATCAGCTTTTTGGGAGAACGGCACTTTGCCTGAATCAGGTCGCACAAAGCGGTTTCGGTGGTGATAAAGTCCTCATAGAACGCCGAGCCGCCTAAAAGAGCCTCATAGTTGCCGGGAGGCGCAACGTGATAATGGTGGAGTGAAACGTAGTCCACCGCCTCATAGCACTGCTCCAGCACGTCCTGATCCCACTGCGGCCAGTGAGCCATAAACGGTGCGGATGAGCCGCAGACGGCGGTTTCAATCGAACCATCAATCCACTTGATTGCCTTTGAAAGCTCGTTGACGGTAACGCCGTAGCCGCGCGGGTCCTTGTCCCATGAGCCAAGCTGCCAGGGACCGTCCATCTCGTTGCCTAAATACCATGTTTTAACGCCGTAGGGCTTTTCGTGACCGTTCTTGCGGCGAAGATCAGACCAATAGGTTCCGCCCTCGTGATTGGTGTATTCCACCAAGTCGATAACATCCTTAGCGGAGCCCGTTCCTAAGTTTACGGTGTACATGGGTTCGGTGTTGACAAGCTCAGCCCATTTCAGATACTCGTCGTGACCGACCTCGTTGGTTATGTACTGGTGCCACGCCATGTCAAGGTGAACCTTGCGCTCCGACTTGGGACCAATCGAGTCCTTCCAGTCCCAGCAGGAGACGAAGTTTCCGCCGGGCAAACGGCAGGCGGGCATTCCCAAGTCCTTCAAGCCGTCGATAAAATCGCGGCGGAAGCCGTTTTCATCCGCCGTGGGATGCTTCGGGTTGAACATTGTGCCGTTTACCATAGTGCCGATAGGCTCTAAAAATGTCGAATAGAGCCGCGGAGATATCTCCCCTATTTTAAACGCGGGGTGAATGGTGATTTTTGTGGATTTAGCCATTTGATTCCCTCCTGATTTATGATAGAATTTTGCAATTATTTAAACATTTTTAAATGAATTGAGCACCGTTTCGCATATTTCCGGGCTGTAATAATCGTTCACAACAAAGGAAACGTATACCGAATATCCCCCGCGCGAGACTATATAGAGATACGTTTCGTAAATCTCGCCGTTGCCGAGCACCGCGCTCGAGTGGCACATATAGTCGTACACTCCCTGATCGCTCATTTCCTCGGCGTAGATCGTTTCGGTTCCGCCCTCGTCGTTCTCCGCCGTCGTCGGAAATTCTGTGCCTTCCGGAGTCAGCCTGACCTTGTCGGCTGTCAGCTCCTCGGTTCTAAAGAATCCGCCGATTTCAAACACCTTGACGCCGCACACGTGCGCGACGCTTGCGCTAAACTCCCAATCCTCGGGCAGGATGAAGCCGAACGCCACTGTTTCATCGTGGTTTTCAAGCCCGACGTTTCCGTTGTCTCTAAGATAGCCGAGCTTACTCTCAAATTTCCGGGAAACATACCCTTGCGGAACAGCGTCCGTTTCCGGCTCTTCGGGATCGTCCGGAACATCGTCCCCGCCCGGCTCAGTCTCTGCTTCGGCAGAATCCGTCTCAACACTGACGGTGCTTTCCGATATCACGGCATTATCGCCGGTATCGGCAGATGTATCCGCCGGCAGCTTCTCCTGGCTGACATTCTGACAAGCCGACAGAGTCAGCGCGGACATCGCTAAAATCATAATAAATGCTATCACTTTTTTCATAAGACTTCACCTTTCATACTCGATATTTTCGGCATCGAACTTGTTTGACGCTTTACAGGTTAATTGTAACAAAAGGTTAATATAATGTCAATAGTCGGCGCACAAATTGACTTAATTGCGCATATTGAGCAAATGGAAGCCTTTACAAATCAAGTAACTGTATTCTGTCCTTAAAATATATTTGAACTCTAATTTATTATATAACATTATGCCGCATATGTCAATAGGGATAATCCGATTCAGTCAATAAATTCAAAATAAAGCTCCGCCCGCTGCCCCGATACTTACTTCTCGGGACAGCGGGCAGAGCTCAGCCTATATTGATTTCAGGATTCTGCGCTAATTTGCAGGTATTATTGCGTGTCTCTTTCAAAGACATAGAAGCAAGGCTCCATGCCGCCGAAGGCATAATCCCCCGACTTCCATTCGATAAAGAGATACTCCTTACCCGCAAGCTCGGTCAGCTTGTATGCACTTGCGGTGCTTGTCGGCTTGTTGATAAGATACCCCCTCGTCCAGACGTTTATGGAGTCATCACAGGTAACTCTTTCGCCGTTTGTCACCTTGCAGCTTCCGTTTTCCAAAAACTCGACTGCGGAGAAGTGCAGCCTGCCATTAGCGTTGCGGTCAATATTTTCGGGCGCAAAGTCCTCAATCCTGCGGACAAAATCAACCGCCCTCCATCTTCCCGATACCCGCTTGTCGTTTACAAACGGCTTGTTAATGTCGTCCTTTCTGCGGATATCCTCCTTTGTGTAATGCTTGCTGTCCAGCTTTAACAGGGCTATCGGCGTGGTTTTGCCGTCTTTGAGATAATCGTAGGACTTGAAATTGATTATCATATAAAGGTCGTCGCCGCGCTGCTCGATGTGGTAGTCGTTGGCGAAGGCTTGCGAGCCGTTTCTGAAAATAAACTTGCCCTTTGTCCAGCTGTAGCACCAGTAGCGTTCGCCGTTCGGCAGGAAGTACACTTCCCTGTTTGTTCCGCCGATGGACGAGCGATAATCCCCGTTTTCGCACTCGCCCAGCACCTTCCATCTTCCTATTGCCTGTTCGTCGTTTTCAAACGGGAAGCTGATGTCTTCGATAATTGGCTTAAAATTGTTATTCATTAAATTTCCTCCCGACATAGTCAGTCTCAATGCCTCGAGATTATGAAGAGTCTGTTCGAGCTTGAAGCGTTTTCTGTCGAACATCTGCAAAATCGCCTCGTCGCTGCAAGAATAAAGCAGCTGCTTTATCTCGGAAAGCGAAAAACCTGCGGCTTTTAAGCTTTGAATTTGTACAAACACCGCTATTTGTGATTCGTCGTAATAGCGGTATTCCGTAAAGCGATCGACATAACAGGGTCTTAAAAGCCCCAGCTCGTCGTAATGCCGGAGCACCGAAATGCGCGTTTTGCAAGCCTTTGCAAACTCGCCAATCTTCATATTCTCACCTCGTGATTTATATTATTAAGGTACCTTATGTGAGTATATTAATCCTGACCTTAGGGTGAGAGTCAAGGGGAAAATGAAAGTTTTTAAAAATTTTTTCGGGATTTCATCCGTCAGATAAGTTTTATTCCCATTTCTATCCTTATGCCCTCTTTTTCCATGTCGTTGTTGGAGTAGCAGCAGTCGTCGAAGCCTATCATTGTGTAGCCTTGGGAGATATAAAACGCGATTGCGCCCGCATTGCGCGACTGCGTTTCCAGCACAAGCGCGCGTCTGCCCTCTTCCTTTGCGATTTGCTTGACGTGCTCCATCAGCGCGCTGCCCACGCCCTTTCTTCTGTGGCGCGAGTCCACCCACATCTCGGTGACTCTAAGCCTGCGGTTCCACTCGGGGCAGGTCTCAATCGCGCCGATAAGCTTGTCCCCCTCAAACGCGCCGTAGGCTATAGCGTCCTTCCAATCGTCGCTGTAAAGGCTGTCCGACTGATGGTCGGGGTTGTGGAACGGTGTTCTGAATTGCCACTTCAAAAAAATGAATGACCAGCCTAATTCCGAATCAACTCTTTTGTAGTCATAATAATAATCCGATGTGTATGACATATCGAGCATATAGCCCTTCCATTTTTGTTTTTCAAGAACTCTTATTTCCATAGCGTTACCCTTCTTTTTGTTCAGACTGTACAATACCAAGTTTACCGCGATTTTGTGGATATGTCAAGTGAGAATCGTACAATCCTACGTACAGCACGCACCCCCGCCGACATTGTGACGTATCGGCAGTTTGCTTTGGGAACCCACCTTTGTTCGTG
>USEH01000122.1 GCA_900553675.1 uncultured Ruminococcus sp.
AGGCGATGGGTTTTGCAGCGATTTTACAGACACTTTTTAACGGAAAATAAGTATAACTATTTACAAACCCAAAATAATATGTTAAAATTAAATCAAATTTTTCTATACGGAGGAAATATCATGTCTGAAAATGTAAAAATATTAAAGCGCAGTGAGGTTGCAGAGGAAAACACCTGGAACCTTGCCGACCTCTACGAAACCGACGAAGCGTGGGAAGCCGAGCTTGTTACGCTTCAGGGCTATATCCCCAAGCTTCAGGCTTTCCAAGGTCACCTTATGGATAGTGCCAAGACCCTTCTTGACTTTATGCGCCTCGACGACGAGCTTAGCTTAAAGCTAAGAAGCTTCCACGGCTATGCCATGATGAAAAACGATCAGGATTCTACCGTTGCAAAGTATCAGGAATACTCCGATAAGGCGCGCACGCTGTATGTTTCTATCGCTTCGGCTTCCTCCTTTGCCACCCCCGAAATCCTTGCCGCCGATGACGAAACGGTCGAGCGTTTCTACAAGGAAGAACCCGATCTGGAGCTTTACAGAGTGGCTATAAACAGACTCCGCGCAAGAAAGGCTCATATCCTTTCGGATAAGGAGGAAGCAATACTCGCTCAGGTCGGAAGAATAACCGGCACTGCCTCCAACGCATACAGCACCTTTGAGAGCGCAGACATAAAGTTCCCCGACATCGAGTGGGAAGACGGCAGCAAGACCCCGCTTACCAACGGCTCGTTTATCCCATATATGGAAAACGAAAACCGCGCTATCAGAAAGCAGGCGTTTGAAAAGCTTTATCACACCTATGAAAGCTACAAAAACACCCTTGCAGCCCTCTACAATGGCGAGGTAAAGGCAAGAATTTTAAACAGCACCGTGAGAAAATACTCCTCCAATCTCGAAGCTGCACTTTCCGGAAACGAAGTTCCGACATCGGTTTACCACAACCTGATTGACGCTGTTCACACCAACTTTGGCTATATGCACAAGTATATGCGCCTGCGCAAAAAGCTTCTTGGAGTTGACGAGCTTCATATGTACGATATTTACACCTCGCTTGTCCCCGACGCAAATGTAAAGGTAAGCTATGAGGACGCTAAAAAGGAAATCCTTGAAGCCATGCAGGTTCTGGGAGACGACTACGTTGCCATGCTCCGCGAGGGCTTTGAAAACCGCTGGATAGACGTTTATGAAAACGAGGGCAAGCGTTCGGGCGCATACTCAGCCGGCGCAAGACCTCACCCCTATGTATTGCTCAACCAGAAGGACACGCTGGATTCCGAGTTTACCATCGTTCACGAGATGGGTCACTCGCTTCACTCCTATCTTTCCATGAAGAACCAGCCTGTAGCCTACAGCGACTATGTAATATTCGTCGCCGAGGTTGCCTCCACCTGCAACGAAGCTCTGCTGATGCAGTATCTCTTAGGCAAGACCACCGACAAGCGTCAGCGTGCTTACCTTATAAACTACTTCTTGGAGCAGTTCCGCACCACCCTTTACCGCCAGACAATGTTCGCGGAATTTGAGCTTTTGACTAACGAGATGGCTGAGCGCGGTGAAAGCCTTACCGCCGAAGCCCTGTGCGCCCTTTATCACAAGCTCAACGCCGATTATTACGGCGATGACGTTGTTATCGACCGCGAAATCGACTTCGAGTGGGAGCGTATTCCTCATTTCTACTATGATTTCTATGTATTCCAGTATGCAACCGGCTTCTCGGCAGCTATTGCCCTTTCAAGAAGAATCCTGCGCGAGGGCGAGCCTGCTGTAAAGGACTATCTTAAGTTCCTTTCGAGCGGATGCTCCACCGACCCGATATCGCTTTTGAAGATAGCCGGAGTTGACATGAACTCACCCGAACCTGTAAACGACGCACTTGAGCTCTTCGGCGAGCTTATCGACGAGCTTGACGAGCTGCTTTCGTGAAACGCAAAGCTAGTCGTGATTCATATAAGGAGAAAAATATGAAATATTATGTCGGAATCGACTTGGGTGGCACGAATATTGTCGCCGGAGTTGTGGATGAAAGCTATAAGATAATCGCAAAGGCAAAATTGCCAACCAACCGTCCCCGCCCTGCCGAGGATATAATCCTCGACTGTGCTGAGGCTGTCAGACAGGCTGTTAAAAATGCAGGTCTTACCATGGATGATATCGAGGCTGTGGGACTCGGTTCCCCCGGAACCATCGACAGCGAAAGGGGAGTAGTCGTCTACTCCAACAACCTCGATTTTGAGGACGTCCCCGCCGGAGATATCCTTGAGCGCGAGCTTGGCAAGCGGGTCTATGCCGAAAACGACGCCAACGCTGCGGCATACGGCGAATTTGTTGCCGGAAGTGCAAAGGGCGTTCGCAATGCAGTCTGCATCACCTTGGGAACAGGCGTAGGCGGCGGAATCATCATAGACGGAAAAATCTATTCGGGATTCAACTTTGCAGGAGCGGAGCTGGGTCACACCGTTATCGAGGTGGACGGTCCCGAGTGCACCTGTGGAAGAAAGGGCTGCTTTGAGGTGTTCTCCTCGGCGACAGGTCTTATCCGCATGACCAAGGAAGCCATGGCTGCCGATCCGTCTTCAAAAATGCACGGAATGGTAAAGGATAGGGTTGACGCGCGTCTTGCATTCGACGCAATGCGCGCCGGAGACGTTTCCGCAAAAGCCGTTGTCGACAAGTATATCAAGTATCTTGCGGCAGGAATCGCGAACGTCATCAACATTTTCCAGCCGGAGATACTTTGCATAGGCGGTGGAGTATGCAACGAGGGCGACGCTTTGCTTCTGCCCTTGAAGGAGCTTGTTTCCCGCGAAATATACACCCGCGGCGGAGTTAAAAACACCGAAATAGTAATAGCAAGCCTTGGCAACGACGCCGGAATTATCGGCGCGGCTTTTCTGGGGCTTAGCAAATAGCATGCAACTGTAAAATATTCGCCTTTCGTGATGAACGAGAGGCGAATATTTCCCCGAAAAAATCTGAAAAAGCAGAAAAATACGTATGCAGGAAGGGCAAAGGCGATAAATATGACAAAATTATTAATAAAACAGCGGGTCTTCAGTTGGACCGACACCTATGATATCTACGACGAAAACGAGGAGCCAAGGTACTTTGTAAAAGGCGACTTTTTTACTCTCGGTCATAGGCTTCACATTTACGACCATTCCACCAATCAGGAAATAGGCATGATTCAGGAGCGGCTGCTGACATGGCTTGGCAAGGCGGAAATAACCGTCGACGGCAGGATTGTGGGCACAATCACAAGAAAATGGAGCTTTATTCGTCCAAAATACACAATAGATTATAACGGCTGGCAGGTCGAGGGCGACTTTCTGGAATGGAATTATACAATAATTAACAGTAATGGTGAGCAGATAGCCGCAATCGACAAGGAGCTTTTCCACTGGGGAGACACCTACGCTCTTATGATTCGCGACGACTGCGACGTTCAGGACGTGCTTATATTGGCGCTCACCATTGATATGCTCAACTGCGGACAGAGGTAAGAGGTGCGAAGTGAGGATACTTGCCATAGATTACGGCGACGCAAGGACGGGGCTTGCCTCCTGCGACGCATACGAGTCGATAGCCTCGCCGGTGGGGACTATAGCGGAATGGAACCGCGATAAGCTCGCGGCGAAAATCGCGGAAAAAGCAAAGGAACTGGGCTCCGAGCTTATTGTTATGGGTCTGCCGGTGAATATGGACGGCTCTCAGGGCGAGCGTGCCCAGAAATGTCGCGAGTTCGGCGCGATTATCGCGGATATCACCGGCTTAGAGGTTGTATTCCGCGACGAGCGGGTTACAACCGTTCAGGCGATAGGCATTCTCAACGAAGCCAACGTCAGGGGCAAAAAGCGCAAGGCGGTGATAGACACCGTTGCGGCAACGCTGATTTTAGAGGAATATCTCGAATACAGGAAAAAGCACAGATAGCAGAAAAAGCTGTCAGTAGGTTTGCGCTTGTCATGAAAGAGCAGATAAAAGGAGTGAACAGAGATGAAAGAGATGAAGCAGGACAGCTCAACCATCGCATGGAACAAAATGGGCGATGAATGGGTTGAATTGGCGCAGACGGGCGAATCAAGAAACTGCTTTATCATGCCGAATATGCTTAAATTCATGGGTGATGTAGCCGGAAAAAGGATATTGGATCTGGGCTGCGGCGAGGGCGGCTATTCCCGCGAGCTTGCCAAAAAAGGCGCGCAGCTTGTTTCGGTCGACTGCTCAAAAAGGGCGATAGAAATTGCTTGCTCACTGGCAGAAAAAGAGAATCTGAAAATACAGCATTTTATAAGAAACAGCAATGATTTGTTTGATATAGAGTCGGAGCAGTTTGATATCGTCCTATGCTCGATGATGCTTATGGACTGTGAGGATTTTGAAGGCACCTTGAAAGAGGTCGTGCGCGTTTTAAAACCGGAAGGACGGCTGTTTGCAAGCGTTCTGCACCCATGCTTTGACGGTAACCACGATACCGGAATAGGTCGTCTGGGAGAGGGAGTCGAGCGGCAGGTGGTTGTAAAAAACTATTTCGAGCCGAAGGAGTGGGAAGCCCCTCTCTGGAAGGGGACAATTCCGGTTATCTGGCGGCACAGAACCATGGAGGATTATGTCAAGGCGTTTATCAGGGCAGGACTTACGATTGTTGACTTAAATGAGCCGCGCGCAACCGACGAGCAGGCAAAAATATCCGTTGCGCTGGCGTGGCTTCAAAAAATCCCGCTGTATTTGTATTGGGAGCTGAAGAAATAGCGAAGGGAGAGGCATCAGATGGCAACCGGCATAATAGTCTGCGGCATGAATGGCGCGGGAAAAAGCACTCTGGGCAGAGCTTTAGCGCAGAAGCTCGGCTATCGCTTTATAGATATCGAGGATATGTACTTTCCCAAAACCGACCCGAACTACCTTTATTCCTCCCCAAGAACCAGTGAAGAGGTTGAGGAGCTTCTCATAAAGGAGATAGCGGGTTGCAAAGCCTTTGTGCTTGCTGCAGTCAGGGGAGATTACAGCGAACGTATCGCTAAAAGCTTTGACCTTGCCGTGTATGTTCAAGTTCCAAAGGACGTTCGCATGGAAAGAGTCAAAAAGCGTTCCTACGAAAAATTCGGCGAAAGAGCTATGCCCGGCGGGGATTTGTTTGAGAAAGAGCAGAGATTCTTTGAGATGTGCGCAAATCGCGATGAGCATATCGCCGAAAACCGGGCAAAAACGCTCGATTGCCCGCTGATTCGCGTGGACGGATTGAGGACGGTGGAGGAGAATGTTGCCGTCATCATAGAAAATATGCAGTAAAATTGCGCCGAAGTTTTTCCTCGGCGCTTTTTTAAAAATTTTTTCAAAACCTATTGACTCTGACGCTGCGTAATAGTGTATAGTGTAGATACCGAGAGGAAAGGAAGTGATTTTATGCTGACAGTAAGCGAGGTTTCAAGGCTGAGCGGAGTGAGCGTGCGCGCGCTTCATCATTATGATTCGATCGGGCTTCTGCCGCCTACAAAGGTGACCGAGGCGGGGTATCGACTGTATGACGAAAAGGCTCTTGCAAGATTGCAGACCATACTTTTGCTCCGCGAGCTGGAGTTCCCACTGAAGGAGATAAAGCGGATAGTCGAAAATCCGGATTTCGACGAAAAATCCGCCCTAAAGCAGCAAATCGAGCTGCTTTCTTTGAAGCGAAGCCGACTGGATAAGCTTATCACCCTTGCTCGGAAAATATATGAATCAGGAGTGAACACTATGGATTTTAAAGCATTTGACAAATCAAAGATAGAATCCTACGCCAAAGAAGCAAAGCAAAAATGGGGCGATACCCCAGCCTATAAGGAGTACGCCCAACGTGCCGAAAGCATATCCGAAGCAGAGCAAAAGGTTTATTCTGCCGAGCTTATGCAGATATTCGCCAAATTCGGAGAAATAAAAAGCGAGTCGCCGACAAGTGACAAAGCGATATCTCTTGGAAAGGAGCTTAGGGACTTTATAACATCCCATTACTACACCTGCACCCCGCAAATTCTCGAATCGTTAGGTAAGATGTACACCGAAGACGAGCGTTTCCGCCAAACCATCGACGCCGCCGGCGGAGAAGGCACCGCCAGATTTGCCACCGAAGCAATAAAAGCATATTGCAGCAACAACAAATAATCGCAAATCTGAAACCCACAAAACCCAATCTTTCGAGCGAGGCGAGAAAGAAAAAAACTTCGACGCCGAAAGGCGGAGAACAAAAAACTCCGAGCCGATAGGCGAGAAAAAAGAGCAAAAAATCACCCAGTTTGCTAACAAAGCAAACCGGGGAAAACCACACAATCGAGCCCGAATGGGCGACAATAAAAAAATCCATAAAAAGTCAGGGCCTCCCTGACTTTTTATACCTTAATTGGCGTAGCCTTTAAATATTGCGCCCACGCGCAATATTTAAAGGCGTGAGCGTAGCGGAGCCAATGCCAGAAGGGGCACACGGGGGAACACTCAGGGGTTC
>USEH01000123.1 GCA_900553675.1 uncultured Ruminococcus sp.
CGGTGGCGGTGGCCAGCCTAAAGACAGGGAATATAAAGGTGACGCGCTTCGCGCTAAACGTATCGAAGGCCTTTATAAACGCGACGATTCAATGCAGCTGCGGTTAAGCCACGAAAATCCTGAAATCATTAAATTATACGAAGAATTTTACGGTGAACCCTTAAGTGAGCTGGCAGAACAGATGCTGCACACGGTGTATTTTGACAGAAGTGCTGATTTGGGAGGAATTTATATCGCTCCGACAGAAGTTCAGTCTGCAGCAGGTTTAAAACAATTCCGCTGCAAGGTCTGCGGTTATATTTATGAAGGTGCAAGCCTGCCCGAAGATTATACCTGTCCTACCTGCGGTGTGGGTGCGAAAATGTTTGAAGAAGTACAATAACTGGTAACAATAGAATAAAAAAATCATAAAAATACCAGGTGCAAAAGCACCTGGTATTTTTACATAATTAATTAAAATAATACATTAAAAATACAATGGATTTGTAAATATTTAAATTTAATTGTAATAGTTTGTGGAAAGCTGTAAAATAAAAGTGAAAAGTATATGAAAAATATTTCTTTACTGTTATTTTTCTTTTTTCTAATTAGTAATGCAGGTGTAGTGTATAAGGATTAAAATTGGATTCCAATAATAAGGGAGAAATTTATATCTTAAATTCTCAGATAACCAATAATGGTACTGGATCATGTAGTTTTTTTGCTCAACCCAAAATTACTGTGGATAATTCTGCCATTACAGGCAAAGGGATGGTAGCATTAAATGCTAATTATGTGGATATTAAAGGATTGAAGTCAAGTTTGACTTCTGGTGGAGATATGATGATTTTTGCTTTTACAGAAATCAAAAATACTGGTAAATTAATCTCCAATGGTTATCTTAATATGGTAATGTCAAATTATGGTAAATTTAATAATATGGGTGTTATGTTGTCTAAGGATTATTTGCAAATTTATGGAAGTCCTGTATTTCAAAATCTCAATATCTTAGGCAGTAAGAGTGATATTTCACTTTGGGGGCGTAATGCAGGTGCTGCATATACAGGTGTCAAAGCACCAATTGTTAAAGTAAATGGGTACGATATGGGTCTTGCAGGAAATATTTATGCATTATTTAGTCCAAGTGATTTAACTGTGAAATATGTAATTGCTGGGATTGGTGAAGTTGCGCCTGGTGGTTATGGAACAATCGGAAGTGCGGCAAGTAATGCATATAATTGCTATAAAAATAATTATTCAGAACCAACAACTCAAGCAATAATTTATGACACCGCAAAATTTGTTGCAATTGAAGTAGGTAAGCAATTCTTGAAAAAAGCAGGCGTTGTTGGGAGTGGCCCTGTAATTGGTGCGGCACTTGTATTAGATGATGCTATAAGATATGAAGAGTATAGTATAAGTCTAGACAGGAAATTTGGTGCGTATGATGTTCTGACAGGTGATCGGGTGTTACAAGGTGGCTTAACTGATGCTTTAAAATTTTTAGATAAAGTAGCTGGAAGTGATAAAGGATGGCAGGAAACGGTTAATGCTGATGGTATTATTACAAGAGTATCACCAGACGGTTCAGTTACAGCGACATTAAAAATGCCTACTGAAACACAGGCGAATCCCATAGTGGAATTTAGAGGCAGTGGAACAGAAGTGAAATATTTACCTTATTGTTCCGATCAAACAGTTACATTCATTTAAAAAATATGTATTGATAAGTTTGATTTCAGATAGTGCGTTGTTACATCGCACTATCTGAAATATTTTTAATGTAATGTTGGAGGCTTATAACATGTCAATAAATGAATCGGAGGAATATAAACAGCGATATATATATCAGGTACTTATGGAATTTTTGATACTTGGTTGCTTTGTGGCTTGGGCTAGTAAACAAACTGGTTGTTTAGGTGTATTATTTGATTTGGGACATGGATTCTATCGACAAAAATTTGGTGCTTTACTATACTATGTAACATTTTTGTGGTCGATACTGATGCCATTGGATTCTTTGTTCAATAGTTTTTATGATAAATTATTGGCTGAAAATGATACAAGTCGTAAATATAAACTGTTGTTTTTAGTGCCGTTGTTGAATATTGCTGTTTTATGGTGGTTATTTGTCGAGAAAATTGATAAGAATTCAATAATACTATTCCTGGTATTTTATATTGCATTTATATCCTCGTTGATAGGCAAGATTTTAAAACTATTATCTTGATTTATATCATTAATAGTTCAAACAAAAAGCTGAAACCAAAAGGTTTCAGCTTTTTATTATTTATCCAGTAATTTATAAATCTGTGGGAAGGGTTCGATGGTGCGTTTTAAAATACCGTTGATATAGGCGATAGTGATACCGTAATTGGTGAAAGGTATGTTTTGGTCTGCGGCACATTTGATGCGGTACTGCATTTCCCGTTCGTTCAGCATACAGCCGCCACAGTGAACAATGAGCGCATATTTTTCAAGTTCCGCAGGAAACTCTCCTCCCGATGTAAACTCATAACTCAGCTTTTTCCCCGTATATTTCTCTATCCAGCCGGGCAGTTTCACCGTGCCGATATCGTTGCACTGTCGATGATGGGTACAGCCCTCGGAGATGAGAACCCTATCGCCGTCGCACAGCCGGTCAAGAAAGGCCGCTCCAAGTACCGTTTCTTCAAGTTCGCCCTTGTATCGTGCGAAAAGGATGGAAAACGAGGTCAGCGGGATATCCTCCGGTACAATACGGCTGACTGTACCGAATACCTGGGAATCAGTGATAACCATTCGCGGCTTTTCTTTCAGTGCGGATAGCGCGTCAGCAATCTCAGTTTCCTTTGCTACAATATTGACAGCTCCGCCATCAAGCACATCGCGTATCATCTGCTGCTGCGGCAATATCATACGTCCCTTCGGAGCCGATTCATCGATCGGCGTGACAAGAACGACGATATCACCCGCTGAAAGCAAATCCCCCACAAGCTGTTTTTCCTCTCTGACGCCCCCGAGCCGCCCGATCATCTCTTTCAGCTCACGAATGTTTGTTTTGCGCTTTGCGCTTACATACAGGCTTTTTCCATCTGTCGTGGGGCATTCTTCAAGAAGATCACTTTTGTTGTAAACGGTGATATAAGGTATGCTGCGCTTTTCAAACTCTGCCATTAGCACACGGTCGTGTTCTCCCATACCGGCTGCAGCGTCAACAACCAGCACGGCGACGTCCGTCTTGTCAAGCATACGCAGGGCGCGTTTCACTCGCATTTCTCCGAGATCCCCCTCGTCGTCGATACCCGGAGTGTCAATGATTACGACAGGGCCTATCGGCAACAGCTCCATCGCCTTCTGCACGGGATCTGTCGTTGTTCCCATATGCTCTGATACAAGAGAAAGCGCCTGCCCGGTCACGGCGTTGACAACGCTGGATTTTCCTGCGTTTCTCATTCCGAAAAAGGCAATATGAAGCCTCTCGCCTGACGGTTTATCGTTCAGCCCCATTGGTTGCACCCCCTAAAATCGAAAGTCACGGCGATCGGAGCGCCTGATTGCCTCAATGTTTTCTGCGGCAATCGCATGTGCTTTTACGTTCGGTATCTTTTCAAGCTCACGCCAGATCATTTCGAAGCCGATGCGCCGAGTTTCTTCCGAGGCGTAATCGACCAGATATTCGGTCAGAGTCATCAGCGCGTTGGGATGGCAGCAGTTGAGTATCTGCCCACTTTTGCAAAGACTCATAAAACGGTCGCCAGTTCTGCCCTCACGGTAGCAGGCGGTGCAGAAAGACGGAATATGCTCGTTCACCATCAGCCAGCGAACCACCTCATCCAGCGTTCTCTGATCCGACACATCGAACTGCTCGGAATCATGCGGCCGTTTCTCTTCGGTATAGCCGCCGACCGATGTGCGCGATGCGCCGCTGATTTGGGAAATGCCAAGGTGAAGCACCTTTCCGCGCACAGCTTCGCTCTCACGAGTAGAGATAATCATGCCGGTATATGGCACTGCGATGCGAATACAGGCAATGATTTTTGCAAAGAGGTCATCTGAGATTCCGTTATCAAACACGGCGGGGTCAATATCATCGGCGCGTTTGATACGTGGAACGCTAATCGTATGCGGTCCCACGCCGTGAACAGCCTCCAAATGCTCCTCGTGCATGAGCAATCCGGCAAACTCATACTGATAGCCTTCAAGCCCAAACAAAACGCCAAGACCTACGTCATCAATGCCTCCCTCCATGGCTCTGTCCATCGCTTCGGTGTGGTAGTCGTAGTCATGCTTCGGACCTGTCGGATGAAGCTCAAGATAGCTCTTTTTGTTGTATGTTTCCTGAAAGAGGATATAGGTCCCAATTCCCGCGTCCTTAAGCCTGCGGTAGTTTTCCACCGTCGTGGCAGCGATATTGACGTTCACCCTTCTGATATCGCCGTTTTTGTGGTGGACGGAGTAGATCGTTTCGATACATTCAAGGATATATTCTATTGGGTTCATCAGGGGATGCTCACCGGCTTCGATCGCCAGCCGCTTGTGCCCCATATTCTGAAGCGCAATGACCTCTGCGCGGACTTCGTCCTGCGTCAACTTTTTACGGGCAATATGCGTATTCTTCAAGTGATACGGACAGTAGACGCAGCCGTTGATACAGTAGTTGGAGAGATACAGAGGTGCGAACATCACGATGCGATTGCCGTAGAAGGCCTGCTTGATCTCGTTTGCAAGGCGGTACATTTGCTCCACTTTTTCGGGAATGTCGCAGGCGAGCAGCACCGACGCCTCACGGTGTGAAAGTCCCGCGCAGGTCACGCCGTTTCCGCTTTTCTTCGGACGTGCTTTTTCAAGCAATGCGTCGATCAGTGCAGCATCGTGTTTGTGCTCCTCGGCGTAGGCTATGGTTTTTCTGATCTCGGCGTCGGATATAAATTCCTCCGCCTTCATCGATTTGGGGTCGTAGTTCATGATCGTCTCCTTTCTTTCCGGTTAGGCGAGCCTTTCCGTCAGACAGAATGATTATTTTATGATATCGCCGCGTGCGCAGACGATGCGGTAGCCGATCCCGTTCATTTGTTTCTTCAGCAGTGCAAGGCTCTGCGCCGGTTCGATTCCACTCGACAGCTTGTTGTTGTATAGCGCATATTTCTCCCGCACGGAGAATGGAGAAAGGTTCGGCATGACGACGTTTGCGCCTGCCCTGATTCCGCGCTCTCTGCCGCCCTCTTCAACGCTTCCGAGCGCCGTCGTCGCGGGGAGCAGAATGTTTGGCTTGATCAGGCGCACAAGCGAGAGCAGAAAGACCGTTAGGTCGATGCGTCCCGCAGGATATGCGCCGAAGGGCGTATCTTCATGTGGGATAAACGGGCCTATGCCGCACATGTCAGGCTGAAATCCCTCAATGAATTTCAAATCCTCTGCAAGTGTTTCCGTCGTTTGATACGGACTGCCCACCATGAAACCGCAGCCGACCTGGAAGCCAATTTCCTTCAGATCGCGCAGGCAGCGCATTCGATTGTCAAAGGACATGGACGCAGGGTGGAGCTTTTCATAATGCTGTTTATTCGCCGTTTCATGGCGCAGCAGATAACGATTTGCACCCGCCGCATACATATTTTTATAGTCCCGGCGCGGATATTCCCCGAAAGAGAGCGTAATGGCGCAGTCGAGGTACTTTTTTCTGATTTCCGATACGATCCCGCATAGCTTTTCAGCCGGCATAACGCCCTCGCCGCCCTGCAAAACGAAGGTTCGGAAGCCGAGTTCGTAGCCATCTATGCAGCAGGAGAGGATTTCCTCTTTTGTCAGGACATAGCGCTGACAACTTTTATTTGAGCGCCGTATGCCGCAGTAAAGGCAATCGTTGCGGCAGACATTCCCAACTTCAATTAGTCCCCGGATATACACATCGTTGCCGTAATACTGACGGCGTGCTGCGTTGGCGAGAGAAGCTGCATAAACTGCATCAGCGAGGGTATATGTGCCTGCAAGCTCTGCATAATCCTCTGCAGCCAGGGAATGGGTATTATGAAGTCTGTCAATGCGCTCTTTATTATTCATCGCTCACGACGTTGGAATATGCCGTCTTTACGCTCAGTCCCGGAATATTCCCAAGCCTTCCCGCCAATGATGAAATTGTGTCCTGCGGCGCATCGAGGGCGATTGAAATAATGTGTATGCCTCTCTGACGGTACGGGATACCTGCCGATGATATGATCTCCAAACTCATGCAGAACTGCGTTCAAAACCTCTACAGAATCCTTTTCGTCAACAATAATCGACATCACGGCAACTCTTGTCTTCATCCTTTCCTCCCACTGCTTAATTCGAGATGTTATTCCTTCGGTTCATTTTTGTGTTTTGCCGGGATTATGAGCAGTTCGATCATTCGCCGATTCTCAGCTCCTTTCCATTTTTGAGCAGACGGCGGTCGATATCCGCAATGGTGACTGCGGCGAGACTATGGATGCACTGTTGGTTGAGCTGAGCATAGAGATTCTCCATCCCGCCCGCCAT
>USEH01000124.1 GCA_900553675.1 uncultured Ruminococcus sp.
GCTTAGATTCAATCTTGATATCCAGCGGTGCGTCTATCTCCTCTCCAACGTACTTACCGTCCTTTTTGCGCTGTTTAACGCATTCGGTGAGGAGATATTCAATTTGTCCGTTTATGGAGCGGAAATCATCCTCAGCCCAAGCGGCAAGGGCGTTATAGAGCTTTTCCGATACTCTTAATGGAATCTGCTTTTTTTCAGCCATGATTTAGTAAAGGCTTCCTGAGCGTCGTGATTTCCACACAGAACTACCAAAAGATTTGATACCATAGCCGCTTTTCTTTCTTCGTCCAGTGTTACCATTCCGCCCTGATTCAGTCTTTCCAGAGCCATTTCTACCATGCCTACTGCGCCGTCTACAATCATCTTTCTTGCGTCGATAATAGCGGAAGCCTGCTGTCTTTGCAGCATTACAGCCGCGATTTCGGGAGCATATGCAAGGTATGTTATCCTTGCCTCAACAATTTCAAGTCCGGCTTCGTTTACTCTCTTCTGAATCTCTTCCTTTATTCTTCTTACAACAATCTCGCTCGATCCGCGAAGGCTGCCTTCGTCCGCAACGCCGTCGCCGGTGGTATCAACATTTGGCGAAACATCGTAGGGGTAGACCTTTACGATTTCACGCAGAGCGGAATCGCACTGCAAGCTTAAGTATTCCTTATAGTTATCAACATTAAACACAGCCTTTGCGGTGTCAACGACCCTCCACATAACCGCAATGCCTATTTCGATCGGGTTGCCAAGGCAGTCGTTTATCTTCTGGCGGGAGTTGTTAAGGGTCATTATTTTAAGGGATATCTTATTGCTTGGCATTTCAACGGCGGTTGCAGCAGCGGCGTTTACCACTATCGGAGAGGCCTTTGTTGCACCGTCAACGTCGCCGGACTGGTTAAGCTTAGTCTTTGCGGCAGGGTTGAACGACGAGCAGAAGGGGTTGACGTAATAGAAGCCGTCTCCTTTAAGTGTGCCGACATACTTGCCGAACAGGGTCAAAACCAAAGCCTCCTGCGGCTTTAAAACCTTAAGACCGGCAAACGGAATCCAGCCCAGAAGTATCCATACAATTCCGATTATCAGAAGCGGGACGAATATAACCTTGTTGGCACCGTTATCCAATTGTATTCCCGAAAAAATAGTCAGTGCGATAGAGCCGAGCCAGAGAACAAGTGTTAAAAACAGCACCTTCATGCCGTTTTTCTTTGCGCCTAAAACCTTTTCTGTCATTGTAATTTCCACCTTTATATAGTATAGAACCACGCTCTTCTTACGTGATATCAAAATGATATCACAATAATATGAGCTTGTCAAGTGGTTTTATATAATTTTTTCAGGATTTTCCCCAGAAACGCTCTAAAGTCCGGTTAAACTCCTCCGGAACGTCCATATTTGCGCAGTGCCCGGCGTTCTCGAATATGACGGATTCGCACTCCGGTTCGCGCTTTTTCCATTCGTCTATGATTACGAGTTCGGAGGGGATGTCGTGTCGCCCGCAGCCTATCATCAAAGGATAGCTACGCGGCGAGCCGGAACCTCCGCCGGTAAGCGCACCGAGTCCTGCCAGATAGATAAACGACCTTTTGGGAAAGCGAATATTTATCTCATAAAATTCCTGCTGAGCCTTTTCGGTGTAGGCGCAGATTTTCTTGTTGGCTTGGGCGAACCACTTTACCGAGAACACCGCCCTGAACATGATTTTAGCTTGATGCGAGCTGTTCTCCTTTTGCAGCTTGGGGTCACAATTATTGATATCGTATCCCCCGAAGCAGGCAAGCGAGCCCACCGCTTCGGGATATTTCCCCGCAAAGCACTGAGCAATCACCGCTCCCAGCGATACTCCAACGATGTGAGCCTTTGCTATGCCCTCCTTGTCGAAGATTCCCTTTATCCAGTCTGCGGTCATGGCGATGGAGTCGCCCTTTTTGGTATCGAGCGATTTTCCGTGACCGATGAGGTCAAGGGTCAGCACGTTGTATTTATCGTTGAAATACTCCTCCTGCGAGCTGAACATAGCGTGGTCGGCAAAGGCGGCGTGAATAAACAGCACCCACTCGGCGTGCTCTTTTCCGCTTATGTAATACACTATCGGCGAGCCTTCAAGCCTGTGTTCGGTCATAATATATCGCTCCTTTTAATTCATTGTAATAATACCACTATATAGCAAGCAAAGCCGAAAGTCAATAGGTGATTGCCGCCGGTGAAGCAATGATATGTTTCTTGACGGCAAAATTCGCTTTTCTCACATAAACGAAGCGAAAATTTGCAAACTTTTATACACTTTAAACAGTTGACAACTTACCGCTTTAATGCTATAATGAATAAAAATATAAAGGCAATGACGAAGATTAGAAAAGAATCCGTCAGCACTCAGAGAGCCGGGCAGGGTGAAAGCCGGCTGCGACGATCTTTTGAAGATGTTTCTTCGTGATTCGCGTATGGTGAGCAAAGCCGTTAGTTCGACAGCAACAGCACCATATTCAAGGCGCATAGCCGGAAGTTCGCGTAAGCGGACTGACCGCAATTCGCGCCCAATAGCGCGAATTGCTCTTCTCCCTTCCGAGCCGGCAGCCCGAACATACTATATAATATAACTAAGGCTGCACGTGAAGCTGCGTAAACGCAAAGGGATTGTTAGATCCCATGAGGTGGTCGGAAAGTATCCGTATAAACGGCTATATCCGGCAATTTGAGTGGTACCGCGAGTGTACGGTTTCGGCAAAGCCGAAACCAGCAAATTTTGACTTCGTCAGAGCTTCATGTCCTCAATATCTGAGCATGATTTGACAATGTTGAAATCGATTTAAGCACCCGTCTCAAAGTAAATGCTTTGGGGCGGATTTTTTATTACCGCTTCATGGCAAACCTCAAATAATTATTTAAGGAGAATAACAGTTATGATGGACGCTTCAAAGTACAAAGTGGGATATTTCCCCGCACCCGGTAATCACAACAAGTGGGTGGAAAAGGATCATATTGAAAAGCCGCCGGTATGGTGCTCTGTGGATATGCGTGACGGCAACCAGAGCCTTGTTATACCAATGAATCTTGAGGAAAAGCTCAAGTTTTACCAGATGCTTTTAGAGGTTGGCTTTAAGGAGATAGAGGTAGGCTTCCCCGCAGCGAGCGAGACCGAATACGAATTTCTGCGCACACTTATAGATAACAACATGATCCCGCAGGACGTTACCGTTCAGGTGCTGACCCAGTGCCGCGAGCACATCATAAGAAAGACCTTTGAAGCATGCAAGGGCGCGCCCTCGGCTATCATTCACTTCTACAACTCGGTAAGCGTGGTTCAGCGCGAGCAGGTCTTCCGCAAGTCTAAGGAAGAGATAATGAAGATCGCTACCGACGGCGCAAAGCTTGTTAAAAAGCTTGCCGCCGAATACGAGGGCAACTTCCGCTTTGAGTATTCCCCCGAAAGCTTTACAGGAACCGAGCCGGAATACGCACTGGAGGTCTGCAACGCAGTCCTTGATATTTTAGAGCCGAGCGAGACCAACAACGTTATAATCAACCTCCCCGTGACGGTTGAAATGAGCCTGCCGCACGTGTATGCATCGCAGGTGGAATATATCAGCGAGAACCTTAAATACCGCGAGCACGTCACCCTTTCACTTCACCCGCACAACGACAGGGGAACCGGCGTTGCGGATACCGAGCTTGCAATCTTGGCGGGCGCGGACAGGGTAGAGGGCACTCTCTTCGGCAACGGCGAAAGAACCGGCAACGTGGATATTGTCACCCTTGCAATGAATATGTATAGCCACGGTGTTGACCCCAAGCTTGACTTTTCCGATATGCCACACCTTGTCAGCGTGTATGAGGAATGCACCAGAATGCACGTTTATGAGCGCTCCCCCTATGCCGGAGCTTTGGTGTTCGCGGCATTCTCCGGCAGCCATCAGGACGCTATCGCAAAGGGCATGAAGTACCGCGAGGAAAAGGGACTTAGTCAGTGGAACGTCCCCTATATCCCCATCGACCCGCACGATATCAGCCGCACCTACGATGCAGACGTCATCCGAGTGAACTCGCAGAGCGGCAAGGGCGGAATAGGATATCTTTTAGAGCAGAGCTACGGCTACGTCCTCCCGTCCGGTATGCGCGAGAACCTGAGCTATCTGTGCAAGTCGGTCTCCGACCACGAGCATAAGGAGCTTAAGGTTGACGAAATACTTAAGATTTTCAAGGATCATTACTTTATAGATAACAAGTCGGTGGATATCGCCGAGATGCACTTTATCCGCAAGGGCAAGGAGATTCAGGCGGACATCACCTTTATTAAGAACAACGAAAAAACCGTTGTCACCGCAACAGGAAACGGCACGCTTGACGCCGTAAGCAACGGCTTAAAGAAATTCACCGGCAAGACCTACGAGCTTTTGGTTTACACCGAGCACAGCATGCAGGAGGAAGGCTCTAAGAGCGTGGCGGTTGCCTATATCGGAATAAGGGACGAAAACGGAACCTTAAGCTGGGGTGCCGGCACCAACACCGATATCATCCACGCCAGCGCGGACGCACTTTTAAACGCCTTCCACAACGCCTTTAACAAATAAAATCAAGAAAGGATATACAGTTATGGGAATGACGATGACACAAAAGATTCTGGCGGCGCACGCAGGTTTGGACAGTGTGTGCGCAGGTCAGCTGATAAATGCCAAGCTGGATATAGTTCTTGGCAACGATATCACCACCCCCGTGGCAGTGAACGAATTTACAAAGTCGGGCTTTAACGGCGTTTTCGATAAGAACAGAATCGCGATAGTCTTAGACCACTTTGTCCCCAACAAGGACATCAAGGCGGCGGAGCAGTCGAAGCAGTGCCGCGAGTTTGCGGGCTGTCACGGTATCAGCCACTTCTATGATGTCGGAAAGATGGGTATTGAACACGCCCTTCTGCCCGAGCAGGGAGTTGTCACCGCCGGCGACTGCATTATCGGCGCGGACAGCCACACCTGCACCTACGGCGCTTTGGGAGCGTTCTCGACCGGCGTCGGCTCGACCGATATGGCTGCCGGCATGGCTACCGGAATGGCATGGTTCAAGGTTCCATCAGCAATCAAGTTTAATCTTACAGGAAGCCTTCCCGCAAATTGCAGCGGAAAGGACGTTATACTTACCATCATCGGCATGATAGGCGTTGACGGCGCACTTTACAAGAGCATGGAGTTCTGCGGCGAGGGAGTTAAGTCGCTTTCGATGGATTCGCGCCTTTGCATATGCAACATGGCAATCGAAGCGGGCGCAAAGAATGGCATTTTCCCGGTTGACGACATCACCCTTGAATACATGCAGGATCGCTGCGAGCGCGAGCCGAGGGTGTTTGAAGCCGACCCCGACGCCGAGTACGAGCGGGTTATCGACATCAATTTAAGCGATATCACCCCAACCGTCAGCTGCCCTCATCTCCCCGAAAACACCAAGCCCGCATCAGAGCTGGGCGATATCAAGATTGACCAAGTAGTAATAGGAAGCTGCACCAACGGACGCATGGAGGACATGGAAGCCGCCTACAACGTGCTTAACGGCAAAAAGATAGCCGACGGCGTGCGCTGCATAATTATTCCTGCGACAATGGCAATTTACCGCGAATGTGTTGAGCGCGGATATGTCACATCGTTTATAGATTCGGGAGCGGTGGTTTCAACCCCCACCTGCGGTCCCTGCCTTGGCGGATATATGGGAATTTTAGCAGCCGGTGAGCGGTGCATAGCAACCACCAACCGCAACTTTGTGGGCAGAATGGGTCACGTTGACAGCGAGGTTTACCTTGCTTCACCGGCGACTGCCGCCGCAAGTGCGCTGGCGGGACACATCACCGAGTACAAGCTCTGATATCGAGGAGGATGAAGTTATGAACACCAAGGGAAAAGTTTTTAAATACGGCGACAACGTGGATACCGACGTTATCATCCCCGCAAGATACCTGAATACCTCAAATGCCAAAGAGCTTGCGGCTCATTGCATGGAGGATATCGACAAAGAGTTTGTAAAGAACGTCTCTGCGGGAGACATCATGGTTGCGGGCTGGAACTTCGGCTGCGGCTCGTCTCGCGAACACGCTCCGCTGGTTATCAAGACCTGCGGCACCGGATGTGTAATTGCAAAGAGCTTTGCGCGGATTTTCTACCGCAACGCGATTAATATAGGTCTTCCGATTTTAGAGTGCGAGGAAGCCTGCAACGAGATTGAAGCCGACGATCAGGTTGAAATCGACTTTGACAGCGGCGAGATTAAGGACATCACCAAGGGAAAGGTGTTTAAGGCTCAGCCGTTCCCGCCGTTTATTCAGAATATTATTAAGGCTGGGGGACTTTTGAAGTCTATTCGGGCAAAGTAGTTTTTCGCGGAGAGATTTGGTTTGCCGAAAGGTGAACTTTGTGATTGAATTATTGGTTTGATTGGATTGAAAGTTTGTGCAGGGATGGACGCACTCCGTGCGCCCATAGGGAGACCCCCGACGAG
>USEH01000125.1 GCA_900553675.1 uncultured Ruminococcus sp.
ATAAGATCTGTCGGTGTGCGATGCGGCTTCGGCTCCGAGGACGAGCTTAAAGAATATAAAGCGGATTATATCGTGCCTGAATTTTCCGATATTTTAAACATAATAATGGAATGACAGTCCTGTTATATTTTTCGGCTTTCCGGTTATAATAATGTGCGTAAAGACAACTTTACTCATATTTATTTCTGAAAGGAAGTACGAAAAATGGGAACAGAACACGCAAACAAGTGCATCGCATGTTCAATAACGAACTGTAAGCATCACTGCTGCTGTGCGGATTACTGCTCACTCGATCATATCCAGATCGGCACACACGAGGCAGACCCCACTCAGAAGGCTTGCACAGACTGCAAGTCATTTGAACTGAAGGCGTAAACAACCATATAAAAAGGCTCCCGGAGTATTTCGCTCCGGGAGTCATTTTATAAAGAGGTAATTACTTTGTTATACGTTTCTTTCGGTTTCCTTTGCTGCCATAAGTCCGTCCAGTAAATCCTTATCCTTGAACGTACAGGTCGTGCGGTCATAGAATACATCGGTTACATCCCACAGCACAGGGAGCATACCTCTCGAATATGCCTCCTTGCAGACGCTTGAAAGATATAGATTAATGTATTTTGCCTGCTTGTTCTTTGTTGTCCAGCCATATTCACCTATAATAACGGGGATACCCTTGTCTACAAAGGTAGTTTTCATCATATCCATATACTTTGTGAGCAGCTTTTTGTCGGCTTCACTGCCCCACGTTGTCTGTGCCTTGCCCCAGCTTGCGTCCTTTTCAAGAATCGCAAAGGTCGAGGGTGTATAATAGTGTACCGATACTGCACAGCGGTTTTCCGGATCGGCAGGCATCTTGTAAAGCTCGTCACAGGTAAGGTCAATATCTGTATTGTATCCTGCAATAAGCAGATGACGCTTGCCGTTATTTTTGCCCGAAGCCCTTACTATATCAACAAACTTCTGATTGATTTTGTTGAACATATCAAATGCTTCAGCTTTGCCCTGAGTGCCGCCGTATCTGTTCCACAGCTTGTCGAAGCCGACCTCGTTCATGGATTCAAACATCAGCTTTTCGCCGTAGTCCTTGAATCTTTCGCAGATTTGCTTCCACATCTTTTCGTAAAGCTCCATGGCGGCGGCTTCGTCGTCGTAGAACTTCTCCGACCAGCCGTCGTGATGTGAATTGAGTATGCAGTACATTCCGCTGTCGAGAATCCAGCCAGCCACTTCCTCAACTCTGTCGATAAAGTCGGCGTTGATGCTGCCGTCCTTGTCCATAAGCACCGTCCACGAAACCGGAAGCCTCATAACTCCGAATCCGGCGTCGGCATAGCCCTGTATTATCTTTTTCGTGATGATAGGGCTGCCCCAGGCTGTTTCCTGACCGGGAACGTCGTGGAACCAGTCTCCGGTGCTGTCAAAGGTGTTGCCAAGGTTGATACCAACCCCCATATCCTCAACAATTTCCATTGTGGTGCGCTCGCCGATTTCACTCTGAGCAGGTGAGGATGCACAGGCGCAGAGCGATGCGGCAGTCATAATCATTGTCAGCGCGATTACAACGCTTATAATTTTTTTCAACACGAATATTGCTCCTTTCAAGCCGAGTTGTTTCTCCTATTATAAACGATATTGAAAGCGCCGTCAAGTAACGATATTATATAAAATGAAATAATATTAAACAGTACCGAGCAGAATTAGTGCTTAAAATGCAGAAAGGCTCCCGTTGTTATTGAAACGGGAGCCGGCACTAATAAACATATCAGAATTTCGGAAGCTCGTCGCGAGTGATGATAACCTCGCTGTTATAAACCTTTTCCATCATATAATAGTCGGTGAATGCGTCGGAAAGCTCCGGCGTGCCGTTTTTAACTATAAAATCCCAGTTCCATACCGCAAACCAGAGCCAGTAGGCGTTGTCGCGGACAATTAAATCAGGGTCGGGCATGGTGGCACATTCGCTCATGGTTACCATTTTAACTCCGTCCGTCCATCCGTGCATATCAGAAAGCATAGCGGGGGATGCTCCGTAGTCGTGAGCGGCGTTGTAGATGTCTATCGCGGCTATGTCAACGTATTCGTCTCCTGGGTACCATTCGCCGCTTTGGGCGTTCCAGACCCAAATAAGGTTGTCAAGCTCGAAATAGTCGGTCATGCGCTCATACATCAGCTTCCAAAGCCATTTATAAGCCTCCGCACCGGAGCCGCCCCACCAGAACCATCCGCCGGAAGCCTCGTGCAAAGGTCTCCAAAGAACTGTTACGTTGTTGTCCTCAAGCTTTTGCATCAGTGATGAGATGTAGTCGATATCGCTGACAAGCTTATAAGCTTCCTCGGTGATTTCGCCGCTTTTGTAGAGCTTTTTGATTTCTTTTAAGCTCATGTGGGCAAGGTCCTTGTCGGTAACCGCATTTGAAAGCCTGAAGCTTGTTTTGTCGGTGTTGAAATCGTTGCCGTTGCAAGGCGAATGCCAGTGCCAGTCGTAGACCACAAGTCCGCCGTCCTTGCTCCATTCAATCGCAAGGTCGTAATCCTTTGCGGGACGGTCGTTTTTGAAGCCCATGTTCGGACTGTCAAAAATGAAATCAAACGTTCTGACTGCCGGATATTTTCCAAGACCCTTGTAAAGCGCGTCGGTTTCGGTGTTGTTGCCATAGTCGGTGCATTGTCCCGCAAGAACGCGCTTGCCGTATATCGCCCTTAAATACTGATAAATATTCTGTGTTTTCAGGTTGGCATATTTGTTTGAAAGAGTTTCCGCCATGCCGGTGTATAAATCGTCGCTGAGCGAGCTGCCGTTTTCGATTTTTATAGAATCAAGCGAGAACCAACTCCAGCCCGAACCTAAGGTTATGGTGTTTGTTCCTTTTTCAAGAAAAACGCCGTCTACGGTGCTTTCAACCCAGTCTCCGGCTTCGGAATATATGTCGAACACCTTTTTGCCGTTAAAGCGAAGCTCGTTTTCCTTGTGAGCGTCTGCGCGGTGGCGGACGGTTATCATATAAAACTGATCCGACGGAATTTCAACGGTCATCTTAAATCCCGAATTGTCGGATACATCCACATATCCCTCGCCGGAATATCCCTTTGTTGAGGCTTTTGCGGTCGCACCGTTTGAAAGATTGCCGTCCTCGGCTTCAAGCAGACAGCTGAAATCTTTTTCCTTGATGCCGTCAAATGTGAGCTTTTCAAAGCTGTAGCTTTCGGCAGGTATAACGTCCTCGGGGTCTACAAGCTTTCTTGAAGAGCTGAATCCGCATGAGGTCAGAAGTATAACCACTGCCGGCAGCAGGGCAATAATCTTATGTAATTGCATAATTATATCCTTTCGTGTAAACAAAAGCTTGTCCTTTGCAAATAGTGTTTGTTCAGACCTTGAATATTACTCTGAAGAAATTGTAAAGGTGCGGTTTAACGCTTGTGTGGTCGTGACCGGTTGATGGCATCACGTGCCAGATGTGTTCAACGTCGTATTCCTCCATAAGCTCATGGTACGACATTGGGATTGAGCCAACAACGCCGTCGTTCTGAGCCGCGCTTATAAGAAGCATATACGGCTGGTTTTCGCTCGGCTTCATATCGTTTATGCTCATAAGCTGACCCGAACCGTCTGCAGAGACTGTTCCGGGCGCGGGGCATACGGCTCCGATATATCCGAATATTTCGGGATGGGAAAAACCTATGTAAAGCGATTCTCTTCCGCCCATCGAAAAGCCTGTGACTGCTGTGTTCTCTCTGCCCTTGGCAACCGAGAAATTCTCTTCAATAAAGGGCATAAGGTCGGTGGTAAGGTCGTTTATAAAGTTGTCGTATGCCATGTTGTTTTCAAAGTCCATGCCAGTGCACCACGCAAGCCTGTCGGAGCAGAAAATGTAGGGGCAGACAACTATCATTTCCTTTGCCTCACCGGCATTGACAAGGTTTGTAAGCATTTCAGGGATATTAACTATGTCCCTTGCCATCCAGTCCTCGTTGTCCCAGTAGCCGTGAAGGATATATAGAACCGGGTATTCCTTGGATTCGTCGTATCCGGCGGGCAGAAGAACATTCACATTTGTATCCCTTCCGGCTGTGGAGGAGAAATATGTGTACTTCTGAAACTGCGGATATTCAACTCCCTCGACCTGTTCAAACGCATCCTCCGGAGGCATTTCGACTATCTTGCTCTCGTATTTTTTCATGTACGAGCCGCATCCGGCAAGAAGGCACGCTGCAGCCGCTGTGGCAGCTATTTTTTTAACGTTTTTGTTCATACTTGTAAACATTCCTTTCATATAGATTTACTGCTTGAAGATTCTTTGGATTTGATGTTGGTTGAAATTAATTATTTCTTTTAAAAAATGATATCATTTATTGTTTATAGTGTCAATTAAAAATTGTGAATATTATTTTCATTTTTGAACACAATTTTCGTTCAAAAGTAAGATATAAAATCACGATTTCCTTTTATATATGGGCACATATACTTCTTTCGATGTTAAAAATAAAGAAGTTATTGACAAGAAAATCTTAACATGCTATAATATATTAACAAGTAACTTAAACTTGATGTGCGGCTATATTGATTGGCTGGTGAAAATATGAAAATTAACGGCTGTATTTATCCGTATAATATCGAGGCTCGTAAGCTTCCGGTTCACCTTACGGGCATAGGCGGAAGCGAGTGGCAGAACCATGTTGTCAGACCTGAGGGGTATCAGTGGCATCAGATTCTTTTCAGTGCCGGCGGCAAGGGCGTTTTAAAGTTCGACAATACCCTCGGCGCCATAGATGAAGGTTCCTATTTCTTCCTTCCGGCAAACTATCCGCACGAATATTTTCCGGAAAATGTCATGTGGAACGTAACGTGGGTTACATTTGACGGTTATGCCGCCAACCACATATTAAGCCTTTTGGGCATGACAAAGCCGATAATCATAAGACCGGAGGATAACGGCACGCTCGAAAAAATCTTCGGAAGAATGTATACGGCTCAGAACTCCGACAAGCTCTACTGCGACTTTACCTGCTCGGGGCTGATATACGAATATATTATCGAATTCCGCAGGCATATCGACGATCGCATGAACAAATCGCGAAGCGAACGCAGTAAGCTGCTGATAAACGTGCTTGAGTATATCGACGGTCATTTCAACACAGATTTTCCAATGACCTATCTTGCTGAGATAGCCGGAGTAACCCCACAGCATCTCTGCCGCATCTTTAAGGACTCACTGAATGTGCGCCCTAATGAATATCTGGCAAAAAAGCGCATTCAGGAGGCAAAACGCCTTATGCAGAACAGTAATATGCCCATTGCCGATATCGCTGCCGCCTGCGGTTATCCGAACGCAGGGTATTTTAGCACCGTGTTCAAAAAGCTGGAGGGTATAACTCCGGCTGAGTATAGAAGTCAGTCAGGAATTGTCAAATAAAAATTTTATATTTAGGAGAGATTGTTATGAAAAAAGATTTTGGAGTTCAGCCATACCTGTTTCCAATGCCTACCTATATGATAGGCACCTACAACGAGGACGGCACCGAAGATGTTATGATGATGGCTTGGGGCGGAATATGCGCCGAGGATATGGTGGCGCTCAACCTTGAAAGCGCTCATAAAACCGTTGCCAACATAAAGGCAAGGGGAGCGTTTACCCTTGCAATTCCCGGAACCGATACCATTGCTGAGTCGGATTTTCTTGGAATAGCGTCTTCAAACAACATGTCGGATAAATTTAATCGCACAGGTCTTCACGCTTATAAGAGCAGCCGTGTGGACGCTCCGATTATCGAGGAATACCCGGTAACTCTTGAATGCAGCGTTGTCAGATTTGAGGAAGAGCCTTATGGCTTAAGAATACTCGGAAAAATCGAAAACGTTATCGCAGACGAAAAGGTTCTGGATGAAAAGGGAAATATCGACTCCGGAAAGCTCAACGCATTCGCATTTGACCAGATGAGAAACGGCTACTACGCTATAGGTGAACTTGTCGGCAAGGCATGGCACAGCGGCGCGGAATTCATGAAGAAATAACCGTCAGAATTGCCAAATAAAATCGGGAGAGCTTCATATGCAGCTCTCCCAAATCATATTTGTAAAAAATCAGGCACGTAAATGGATTATTTCCATAAACGCACCTGATGTTTTTTATCTTAAATAGAGCAGGGAAGTGGCTTACTTCATAGCCTCTTCAACCGCAACAGCGCAAGCAACAGTAGCGCCGACCATCGGGTTGTTGCCCATGCCGATGAGGCCCATCATCTCGACGTGTGCAGGCACAGAAGAGGAACCTGCAAACTGAGCATCGCCGTGGACGCGGCCCAGAGAGTCGGTCAGGCCGTAGCTGGCAGGGCCGGCTGCGACGTTATCGGGGTGCAGGGTACGGCCCGTGCCGCCGCCGGAAGCGACGG
>USEH01000126.1 GCA_900553675.1 uncultured Ruminococcus sp.
GGGCCGCTATAAGATCATCTATGTTGCGCCCGAGCGGCTGCTGACACCGCTGTTTCTTGATTTTGCGCACAGAGCCAGTATCAGTATGGTGACGGTGGATGAGGCGCACTGCATTTCGCAGTGGGGTCCCGGATTCCGTCCGGCGTATCTTAAAATAGCACAGTTTATAAGCACTCTCCCCCGCCGTCCTGTAGTGGGAGCCTTTACCGCAACGGCTACTAAGCGGGTTAAAAAGGACATAATCAGACTTCTTGAGCTTGATTCTCCGAAGATGGTCTCCACCGGCTACGACCGCCCCAACCTATATTTCAGCGTTATCAAATGCGAAAACAAGTATCATAAACTTGCGGGACTTGTCGAAAGGCTGAGCGGCGAATCGGGAATCATATACTGTCAGACAAGAAACACCGTTGAATCGGTGTATAACCGACTGATATCGGACGGATACTCGGTCTGCAAATATCACGCCGGAATGAGCGAAAGTGACCGCCGAAAAAGTCAGAACGATTTTACACGCGGAAAAGCGAGAATAATGGCGGCAACCTGCGCCTTCGGGATGGGTATAAACAAGCCAGACATATCCTTTATTATACATATGTCAATGCCGAAGGATATGGAGTCGTACTATCAGGAGGTGGGGCGTGCCGGTCGGGACGGACGCAGGGCGGTATGCATACTTCTTTACTCCCCGCGCGATGCAGAGCTTGCACACTGGATGATTGAAAACTCAGATACAGCAAAGGAGCTGTCCGCGCGCGAGCTTAAAAGAGAAAAGCGGCTGAAGCTGAAACGGCTTTCAAGCATGAAGGCTTACTGCGAAACCTGCTCCTGCCTTCGGGCACATATCCTGAGATATTTCGGGGAAAGACCGCGCAGGAAATGCAAAGGCTGTTCTAACTGCAAACCTGATAGGGAGATTTGGGGTAAGACGAAAGAAAAATAATCCTCCCTGCGCTGGGCAGAGAAGACTACTGTCAGGATTTATTCAAGGTCTTTAGCAGAGTGGAATTTACTTTATTTCTTTTTACAAACGTCAACCAACGTCTTAACACCCAATGCAATGAACACTATGCCAATTACTATTGCTGCAAGTATCGGCATTTGTATATCCATCACCGCAATGATGATTTCAACTATTCCCAATAATATCACACCATGTCGGCTTAGTCAATATGAATATTGGATATACCTTCCCCGCGTCCGCTATTGATTTTCATGGTGAAATCTGCTATACTTTAGCTATTATTCGGGAAAAGAGGTGCATATGGAACGTGCTTGACGTCTCCGGTTTTCTTAAAAGAGCCGCAAGACTTATCTATCCCGAAAGATGCGGATTCTGCGGCAGGATTATAAGTCCGGGCAGCTGGATATGCGCGGAATGTCACGAAGAGATTGACATAATCTACTGCGACGGCAGCGTTCCGGAACACCTTAAAAACATGGGACTTGACAGAGTTTTCTACGTCGGAAGATACGGCGGCACGGCAAGAGACGGCATACTTCGTCTCAAACGGAAAAGAGCCTTTAACGCCGCGAAATACTTCTGCTCCGGACTTTACGACAGCATAGTGCAATCGGGCGCGGTAAAGGATATCGACTGCGTTGCGTATGTTCCGATGTCCCGCAGAAAAAGAGCCGCCAACGGCTACGATCAGGCTAAGATTATCGCAGAAATTCTTGCGCGGAGTCTCGGAAAAGAGCTGATTCACGGAGCTATACGCAGAACGTCCACCAAAAGCTCGCAGCACAGCCAGAAGGGCTTTGAAAACAGACAGAAATTTGCGCAGAAGGTGTATCTCCCTCCCGAAAGGAAGCTTGATCTGAGCGGCAGAACCATACTTTTGTGCGACGACGTTTTAACCACCGGAAGCTCGCTTTCAAGGTGCGCAGCTATTCTTAAGGAGCAGGGCGCAAAGGCTGTTTATGCAGCAGCTTTGGTGAGCGGAAAATAATAATCTCAAGGAGCATATCTTGTGGATATAAAAAGTGAACTGCTGAAAAAATATTTCGGCTACAACGATTTCAGAGAAGGTCAGTCGGACATAATAGACTGCCTGCTTTCGGGCAGGGACGCCGTTGGCATAATGCCCACCGGCGCGGGAAAATCAATATGCTATCAGATACCGGCTTTGATGTTTCGCGGGATGACCGTAATCATATCCCCGCTTATATCGCTGATGAAGGATCAGGTTAACGCGCTTGAAAGTGCAGGAATAAGCGCGGCGTATCTTAACAGCTCGCTTTCGGCAGAGGAGTACAGAGCGGTCATTGAAAACTGCGAGGCAGGTCGCTATAAGCTTTTATACGTCGCACCCGAAAGACTGGGAGCTTATGAGTTTTTGTCGCTCTGCACAAAGGTTGAGGTGTCATTTGTCGCGGTGGATGAGGCTCACTGCATATCGCAGTGGGGACAGGATTTCAGACCGAGCTATCTTAAAATAGTTGAGTTTATCGACGCTCTGCCCTGCCGTCCGGTTATAGGGGCGTTTACGGCTACAGCCACCAAGCAGGTAAAGGACGATATTTTAAGAATACTCCGACTTGACAACCCGCTTGTCGTTACGACCGGATTTGACCGCCCGAATCTGTTTTTCTCGGTGATGAAGCCGAAAGAAAAGCTTGTAACGCTTGTCAAGCTTATATCTCAGCGCGCCGACAGTTCAGGAATTGTATACTGTTCCACAAGAAAAACGGTTGAGCAGGTGTGCGCGGCTCTGATATCGCGGGGATTTAAGGCTACAAGATACCATGCGGGTCTTTCCGAGACGGAGCGCAAGACGAATCAGGACGATTTCGTTTTCGACAGAAAGCGGATAATGGTTGCAACAAACGCCTTTGGTATGGGCATTGACAAGTCGAACGTATCATATGTCATCCACTACAACATACCAAAGAACATAGAAAGCTACTATCAGGAGGCAGGAAGAGCCGGTCGCGACGGAAGCGAGGCTGACTGTATTCTTTTGTACAGCCCGCGGGACGTTCATGTAGCGAATTTCTTAATACTTCACTCAGCACCCAACCCCGAGCTTACCTCCCACGAGCAGGAGGTAATCAGGCAGAGGGATTTGGAGCGCTTAAAATATATGACATGGTACGCCACCACAAGCGACTGTCTGCGAAGCACGATTTTAAAATACTTCTCAGACAGCTATACCGATTACTGCGGTAAATGCTCAAACTGCGTCACCAAATTTGAAGAGATCGACATAACCACCGAGGCTAAAAAGATATTCTCCTGCATAATAAGGACAAGCCAGCGTTATGGCAGGAAGATGATATGCGACATACTAAGAGGCAGCAAAAACGAGCGCATATTAAATCTGGGGCTCAACTCGCTGTCTACATACGGCGTTATGAGCGACTGCTCCGAAAAGCGGCTTCAGGCGATAATAACCCATCTGATTCAGGAGGAGTACATAGTCTCGGACGGCGGGGAGTATCCCATATTAAAGCTGACCAAAAAGTGCGCGCTTATCTTGCGCGAGAATCAGCCGCTATCCATGAAGGCGGCAGTTGAAGTTAAGGAGGAAGAAAAAAGATCCGCTTCAGGCAGAAAAGAGCTCAGCGGCATAGACGAGGTTCTGTTCGACAGGCTAAGAATGCTTCGGCGGGAGCTTGCAAGCAAAGAACACGTTCCGCCGTTCGTAATCTTTTCGGACGCTACCCTTGCGGATATGTGCGCAAAGCGTCCTCAGAACCGCGAGGAAATGCTTGGAGTTATCGGTGTCGGAAGCGTAAAGCTAAAAAAATACGGCGACGATTTTCTTAGAGCTATATCGGATAATGCAGACCTTACGGACGAGGATGTCGAAAAAGTCTCAAAGCCAAAAAAGAAAAAGTGCTCCGAAAAGCTGCCCTTCTCCCTGACAAGCGAGCAGATAAGCTCGCTGAAAGCGGAGGAAGAGCCTTGCTATGTCAGCGGAATCGCGTCGAAAATCAACTCGATGATAGATCAGGAAAATATGCGCAAGCTGAAGGTAAGAACCATCACCGATTGGCTGGAAAACATAGGAATTATAGAAGTCCGCACCGACCGCAACGGCAAAAATCACCGCGTTCCGACCGCGCAGGGCAAAAGCATGGGGATAAGTCAAAAGGAAGCTATGGGACAAAACGGAAAATACCTTGTAACGGTGTATAATTCCGAGGCACAGCAGTTTGTTTTTGACAATATTCCGGTGCTTATTGAGCTTAACGACGAATAGCAGAAGGCTGCGCTTTCGGATAAGAGGAATATATTTATAAGCCTGCCGCAAGTTTTTGCAGCAGGCTTATTTCTTTCTCAAGCAGTAACAATAATAGTAACAAAAACATCGCAATAAAACGAAGCGACGTAGATTCAGCTCAGATAAATGCCATATATAGATAATAAAACAAGCTAAGTATAACATATCGTACTTAGCTTGTTTGGCGGAGAAGGAGGGATTCGAACCCTCGATGAGCTATCAACCCATACACGAGTTCCAGTCGTGCGCCATAAACCGGGCTAGGCGACTTCTCCATGCCCTTCTTGTTCTCCATGTCTGTTCTCGCGGAGAACAAGAAATATTATAGCAGATTAAAATGAAAAATGCAAGACCTTTTTAAAAATTTTTTTGGTTTTCTCAAAAATTTTTGTGATATCAAAGTTTAAGTGCCTCATAATAAGACTTAACCGTCAGCTGTTTCGCAAACTCGTCAAGGCTTAAAAGCTTTGAAAGTCTGCTCTTCGTCGCAGATACCGTCACTTTTGCAGGCTCGGCTTCCGTGCCGCTGATGTCGAAATAATTTTCCGAGAACAGGCAGTCGTCATTGCAAAGCTCTAAGAAAACTCCCTTTGCAAACGCCTTGGCGGTTATTTCTACAACGAAGCTGTCCTCCGTTTCGGACACACCATATTCAAGCTTTGGATCTGCGAATATGAAGTCCTTGGGCTGGACATACATATATGTGCCGCTGCTGAGTGTCCTGCCGTTTTCGCTCAGCTCAAATTCGAGATATGCCCTGTTTTTAAGCTCCTCACCTATTCCGCTGATTTCGGGAGTTATCCGAACAGCGTTCAGCGAGCTATACGGCTCAACAGTCACTTTCTGCTCGCCGCCGCTGATTATCTCACCCGACGACAGCCTTGAACGCCAGCTGATTTCACATTCAAGCTCGTCGGAACGCTCGGAGGAGACGTTCAGCCAAAGTTCCTGCGGGTTTTCATAATTGCAGGAGACAAGCACCTGATTATAGAACCTCTTTGCTGCATAGTGCAAAGGCTTTGGACGGTTGAAATAGTCGATAGAAGCCCACGAAATAACCGGGTTTGAATCGTTTACCTGCCAGTAAAGCGAGCCTCGGCAAACGTCGCGGTTCTGCCTCATATGCTCAACGTTAAGGCGGATAGCGTCCGACTGAACAGCCTGCGTTGCGTAAACCAATCCCGCAAAGTCCTTGGGCTGGTGAGACATCTGCGCAAGGTAGTATTCCACCTTTTTGGTGCCGCCCTCGCACTTCTGGTGAGCCTCCATAACATCGTCCGAGAGCTTGGGTTCGGCTTCGTCGTTAAACGCGCGGACGGTTTTGACCGACGGCAGAGACTCAAAGCCATATTCCGAGCAGAAGCGGAATTTATACCTGAAATAGTCGGTAAACGGGCGGAAGCTGTGCCATACCGCCCAATAGTGAGCGTCTCCGCGGGTGAGGTCTCCGGTGTTCTTGAAGTGCTGACAGGAGGACGGTGAAGAAGGCCAGTAGGGCGTTTTGGGGTCGAACTGCGCAAGGACTTCGGGAATCATATCCTCAAAGAGCATAAGGTAATCCTCTTTAAGAGCGGGATCTGCGCCGGTATTCCAGCCCTCCCACATAGACTCGATTTCGTTGTTGCCGCACCACAAAGCCAGCGAAGGGTGATTTCTCAGCCGCATGACGTTATCAACGATTTCCTGCCTTACAGTTGACATAAACTCATCTGTCGCGCGGTATACCGAGCAGGCGAACATAAAGTCCTGCCATACAAGCAAGCCCAGCTCGTCGCAGATGCTATAAAAGCCATCAGAGGGGTAATATCCCCCGCCCCAGACTCTTATCATGTTGAAATTGGCGTCGGCGCAGCTTTCAAGAAGCTTGCGGGATCTTTCATCCGAGCAGCGCGGGATAATCTGATCCTCGGGGATGTAGTTTGCACCCATCGCGAAGATTTTTATGCCGTTTACGACAAAGGCAAAGTCCTCGCCCTCCCCCATTTTGTCGCGGCAGAGGGATAAGGTGCGAAGTCCGACGTTTGATGTATACTCATCCAACAGCTCGCCGCCGTCAAGCCGTGTAAGCTTTAATTTCAGCGAATACAGCGGATGCTCGCCGTAGCCGTTGGGATACCAAAGAGCGGGATTTTTGACATCTATAGAAAGCTCTGCCGAG
>USEH01000127.1 GCA_900553675.1 uncultured Ruminococcus sp.
GCGGCGTCCAGACCTCCGCAACCCTGCTATGTATCCGAGGCGCGACTCCCTCTGAGCAAACGCAAAACAACCCCATACAAAAATGAGGTGCCAGACTTCCCCCGACACTTTTCGCCGCTATAAAGTGTACAAAAAATCGCCGCAAAATCCATCATTCAGTGATTTTGCAGCGATTTTCTTGTCTACAATTTAAACGGCGAATAGTATTACACCTCATCGCTATTACTTCATCTCGCCTGCGACCTTCAAACGCACCTCCGCGCGCTGAAGCTTCAGCTTAGCCAGACTCCTCTTAGCATCGCTGACCTGCTCCTCGCCGGCAAGCCTTGCAAGCGCCTTTTTCTTTGCCGCCTTTGCGCGCTCGACGTTGATATTCTCCGCCCACTCAAAGGTGGTGGGAGCAAGCAGGGCTTCGTTGTCCATGAACGTAAGCATGCCTCCGCAGCAGGCGGCTCTTTTCGGCTCCGCGCCGCTTTCGGTGTAGACCCTGCATTCGCCCAGACCCACAGCCGTCAGGTAAGGAATATGGTCGGCAAACACCGCCACCTCGCCGTCTACAGCTCTGAGCGATAGCTGGTAGGCATCGCCGTCGTAAAATATACCGTCCGGCGACATTATTTTTAGCTTGAATGTGTTCACCCTGCGGCACTCCTTACTTCATGCTTTTAGCTTTTTCTATGACATCCTCTATGGTTCCGGCGAACAGGAAGGCTGATTCGGGCAGGTCGTCGTGCTTGCCCTCGATGATCTCCTTAAAGCCCCTTACAGTTTCGGCGACAGGCACGTACTTTCCGACATAGCCGGTAAACTGCTCGGCAACCGTAAACGGCTGAGAAAGGAATCTTTGCACCTTTCTTGCGCGGGCAACGGTAAGCTTATCTTCCTCGGAAAGCTCATCCATGCCCATTATGGCAATTATATCCTGCAATTCCTTGTATCTCTGAAGGATTCTTTGAACGTCCCTTGCGACTCTGTAATGCTCCTCGCCGACTATCTCGGCGGTGAGGATTCGTGATGTCGAATCCAGCGGGTCAACGGCGGGATATATACCCAATGAAGCTATCGAACGGCTTAAAACGGTCGTAGCGTCGAGATGCGCAAACGTCGTCGCCGGTGCGGGGTCGGTTAAGTCGTCCGCGGGGACGTAAACCGCCTGAACCGAGGTGATAGAGCCGTTCTTTGTGGAAGTTATGCGTTCCTGCAATGCACCCATTTCGGTTGCAAGGGTGGGCTGATATCCGACCTCTGAAGGCATACGTCCTAAAAGTGCGGATACCTCCGAGCCTGCCTGAGTAAAGCGGAAAATGTTATCTATAAACAAAAGAACGTCCTGATGTTCTCTGTCTCTGAAATACTCAGCCATGGTAAGTCCTGTCAGACCTACTCTCATTCTTGCTCCCGGAGGCTCGTTCATCTGACCGTAAACCAAAGCGGTTTTGGAAAGAACTCCCGATTCCTTCATTTCGTTGTAGAGGTCGTTGCCCTCACGGGTGCGCTCGCCAACTCCGGTGAATACCGAAATGCCGCCGTGCTCCTTGGCAACGTTGTTGATAAGCTCCTGAATCAGAACCGTCTTGCCTACTCCGGCACCGCCGAACAGACCTATCTTACCGCCCTTGGCATACGGGCAGATAAGGTCGACTACCTTGATTCCGGTTTCCAGAATTTCGGTTCGGGTCTGCTGTTCGCTGTAGTCGGGTGCAGGACGGTGAATCGGCCAGCGTTCTGCGGTCTGGGGGGTGGGCATATTGTCAATGCTTTCGCCCAAAAGATTGAAGATTCTTCCCAGCGTTTCCTTGCCGACCGGCACGCTTATGGGTGCGCCGGTGTCAACAGCGTCGATTCCTCTGGGAAGACCGTCGGTCGAGCTCATAGCTATGCACCTTACAACGCTGTCGCCGATGTGCTGCGCGACCTCAAGCACGATATGCCTAGAATCGTAGTCGATGGTGACCGCATTGTTAAGCTCGGGCAGATGACCCTCTTCAAAGCGGATATCCAGAACAGGTCCGATTATCTGGGTTACCTTTCCTATGTTTTTTGTATTTTTATCCATTTTATGACCGTTCCTTTCGGTTAAAGTCAGATTATTTATGATTGCGAGCCGGACACTATCTCGGTGATCTGCTGAGTGATAGCGCTCTTTCTTGCCTTATTGTACTTAAGCTGAAGGTCGGCGATGATATCCTCGGCGTTGGAGGTTGCGTTTTCCATGGCTATACGCCTTGCCGCAAGCTCGCTTGCGTGGGATTCGCACACCGCTCCCCAGATAAGCCCCGCAAGGCTGTCTGGCACGATATGGTCGAACACCGAAGCCGGCGAAGGCTCAATAAGCACATACGGCTTGGGTCCTGCGTTGTCCGAGCCTAATTGCGAATCCAGCGGCAGAAGCTTAAGCGAACCCGGGTTCTGGGAAAGCATGGAAGCAAAGTTTGTATATACAACATAAAGCTCGTCGAACTCTTCGCGGGTGTACATATCACTTAAAAGCCTGCTCATTTCAAAGCAGTCGCCAACGGTTACATCCTCGCACACGGCGTAATCGTCCGAGACGATTTCATAGCCTCTGCGCACAAAATGGTCAAGCGCGCGCTTGCCTATGGGAAGTATCACCGCGTTTTTGCCCTCTAAAAGCTCGGAGCAGTATTTGAAAAGATTGTTATTATACCCGCCGGCAAGACCTCTGTCTCCCGCTATCGCAATAACGCAGGTCTTTCTTACCTCCCTTGCGCGGCAGTAGCCCGAATCGGGTGCGGTGCTC
The DNA here is from genome assembly GCA_900553675.1 of uncultured Ruminococcus sp. Classification (GTDB taxonomy): domain Bacteria; phylum Bacillota; class Clostridia; order Oscillospirales; family Ruminococcaceae; genus Faeciplasma. The sequence goes on from USEH01000127.1 coordinate 2,762, forward strand.
GAAGCGGCTATATCGCAAAGCTGCGAGTAAAGCTCGGTATAGAAAGGACGGCACCTTGTAATGCGATCCATCGCCTTGGTAAGCTTGGATATTGCAACAAGCTCCATCGCCTTGGTTATCTTGCTTGTGCCGGTTATACTTTTTATTCGGAGGTTTATCTCCTTCATCGAAGCCGTGGCAAATTCCTCCTTTCAGATAGAAATGCTTATACGCAAGCCTTTATTTATGGGTCTTGATAAACTTGTCGGTAAAATCGGCTATTGCGGCTTCAAGCTTTTGCTTGGTTTCGCCGGTCATGGAAGCACCCGAAGCTATCACGTCCAAAAGCTCGCGCTGGTATGAGTTCATCTCAAAGTAAAGCTCCTTTTCATACTGCTTTACAAGGCTTACAGGCACGTCTCTGAGATAGTTATTTACCACCGCAAAGATTATGCAAACCTGCAATTCTACCGGAACAGGGCTGTTTCTGTCCTGCTTTAAAGCCTCTACTATGCGCTCGCCCTGAGCTAAACGCTCCTTGGTGTCCTTATCCAGATCGGAGCCGAACTGAGCAAACGACTGAAGCTCGCGGTACTGCGAATACAGCAGTTTAAGTGTACCCGAAACCTGCTTCATTGCCTTAAGCTGAGCCGCGCCGCCTACTCGGCTTACCGAGATACCAGGGTTTACCGCGGGCATGATTCCGGCGTTGAACAGCTCAGTTTCCAAGAACACCTGTCCGTCGGTGATGGATATTACGTTGGTGGGGATATACGCCGAAACGTCTCCCGCCTGAGTCTCTATTATCGCCGTCAGCGAACCGCCGCCCATATCGTCGGACAGTCTCGCCGCTCTTTCAAGCAGTCTTGAATGGAGATAGAAGACGTCTCCGGGGTAGGCTTCACGTCCCGGCGGACGCCTGATTAAAAGCGAAAGTGTGCGGTAAGCAACGGCGTGCTTGGACAAATCGTCGTAGATAATAAGCGCGTCGCGCCCCTGCTTCATGAAATATTCGCCCATGGTGCAGCCGGCATAAGGGGCGATATATTGCAGGGTAGGAAGCTCGCTTGCGGTGGAGCTTACTACTATGGTGTAGTCCATAGCCCCTGCCTTGGAAAGCGTTTCCACCATCTGAACAACGGTTGAGTTTTTCTGACCGATGGCAACATATATACAGATGCAGTTTTTGCCCTTCTGGTTTATAATGGTATCTGCGGCGATGGCAGTTTTACCGGTCTGTCTGTCGCCGATGATAAGCTCGCGCTGACCGCGACCTATCGGTATCATAGAGTCGATTGCCTTGATACCCGTCTGCAACGGAACGCTTACCGACTTTCTTTCAATAATGCCTGTGGCTTTCTGCTCGATGGGGAGCATTTTATCGCACTTTATTGGTCCCTTGCCGTCAACCGGCTGACCTAAAGCGTTTACTACTCTGCCGATAAGACCGTCGCCAACAGGGACGGACACTACCGCACCAGTGCGCTTTACGGTGTCGCCCTCGCGCACGCCCTCGTCGGTGCCGAGCATAACTACCGAAACAAAGTCCTCTTCCAGATTAAGAGCCATGCCGTAGGTGCCGTTGGAAAACTGCACAAGCTCGTTGGAAAGGCAGTTGTCCAAGCCGTAAACCGAAGCAATACCGTCGCCGACGGTTACAACGCTTCCGGTTTCGGACATCTCCGCTTTAGCTTCGTAATTCTTTATCTGAGCCTTTATAAGGCTGCTGATTTCGTCTAAATTCATATTTAATATGCAATCCTTTCTTTACAAGCAGATTTACCCTTAGTATCTGCTCATAAGGGATTTTTTCATAGCTTCAAGCTTATTCTTAACGCTTGCGTCGAACCGCTTGCCGCCGTATTCCAGCCTGATTCCGCCCAAGCAAGCCTTGTCAGCCTTACAAGTAAGCAGAATTTTGCTGCCGGTCTTTTCGGAAAGCTTTTGTATCAGCCTTTGCTTTTGAGACTCGCTCAGCTCGACCGCCGAGGTCGCCGTTACCGCCAGAATACCGTTAGCCTCGCAGTAAAGCTTTTCATACTCCACGCGGCATTTCGGGACGATATGGAATATCCGCTTTTCGGCAAGAATCTTAAGCATATTTACAAGATATCTGTTTGCCCTGCCGCCGAAGATCTCCTCCACCGTCTGCGCGCGCTCCTCAGTCGAAAGTCTGGGGTTTGAAAGCAGCCTTTTCAGCTCGGGGTTATCCTCAAAGACCTTTGCAACGCCCGATAAGTCCTCAAAAATCTCGTTCTGGGCGTTTTCCTCACAGGCGAGCTTATATAAAGCCGTGCCGTATTCGCTTGCGTAATTGTTTATCATAGATCGTCACCCAGGCTCTCTATTGCGCTGTCGATAAGTTCGGAGTGGGCTTTGGGGTCGATTTCCTTTGCCGCGACCTCGGAGGCTAAATCCACCACCATTTCGGCAATGGAGTTCTTCATATCCTGAGCCGCCTTGCGCTTTGCAAGCTCGATATCCTCGTCGGCGTTTCTAAGACGCCGCTCGGCTTCCGACTTTGCAGCCGCAACTATCTCGCCGGACTCCTGCTTGGCGCGCTCTGACGCCGATTTAATAAGGCTGTCAGCCTCTTCCTTAACGTCCACAAGCTTTCTCTCATATGCCGCCTTGTCCTGATTTGCCTTTGTCAAAGCCTTATCAGCGTCGGAATAGATTTTATTTACCTCATCCTCGCGCTGCTTTAAGATATTCTGAACCGGCTTGAACAGGAACTTTTTTAAGATAAGCACCAGTATAAGCAGGTTGCCGATAGCCATAACAATGTGCCAGACGTTCAGAGAAAGAAAGTCAAGGACCTCGGAAGTGCCTGCGCTTAATAAGCTTACTTTTAATAAGCCTGCGCTAAACAACATTTTAATACAACTCCCTTGTTAAATAGGTATTAAAGTCTCTTTAAGAACAGTCCGGGTGCCAAGAAGATGAGAAGAAGTCCGACGATAAAGCCGTAAAGACCGGTGGTCTCCGCAACCGCGCAGCCCATCAGCATGGTGGTGGTAACCTTACCTCTCTGCTCAGGCTGACGAGCAATTGCCTCGCAAGCCTTACCTACAGCGTAGCCCTCACCTATACCGGGACCTATACCGGCGATCATTGAAAGTCCTGCGCCGATTGCACATCCCATTAATACTAATGCTCTTTCCATAATTGTACAAATCCTTTCGTTAATATATTGTTTTATTGTTGATGATATTTCAAGAGCTCACCCGATATCGGGCTTGCTCAGGCTTTTAAGATTACGCTTCGTCCTTGTCCGCGGCGGCAGAGATATAAAGCATGGTGAGCATGCAGAATATGAACGCCTGCAAAATGCCGCTGAAAACGTCGAAGTAAAGCGACAGCACCGCCGGAACGCCCAGCTGCAATATCGGAAGCTTTGCGGCAGCCTCGCCCAGAAATCCCGGAAGCCAGCCGAACAATGCGTTATTTGCTGCTGCCAATGCAGAGTAGACAAGTATAGAAATTACCGAACCCGAAGCCACGTTGCCGAACATACGGCAAGCCATGGAGATGGGCGTTGCAATCTCGCCGATGATGTTCATGGGGGTCATCAGGAAGATCGGCTCGGTAAG
>USEH01000128.1 GCA_900553675.1 uncultured Ruminococcus sp.
GCGGCATCGTTCAGGGCATGAGCGGCAGCCCGATAATTCAGGACGGCAAGCTTGTGGGGGCGGTGACTCATGTATTCGTAAGCGACCCTACCCGCGGATATGGGATATTTATTGAGAATATGATGGAAGCGGCGGAAGGAGCGGCGGACAAAGCGGCGTAGAGAGGCGGAAGAGCAGTGTTTCCGAGCTTTGATATAGCGGTAAGTCCGTAACGTTTCCACATTTTAGTGAAAAGAGAAAAGAGAAGAGATGAGGTGTCGGCTATAAGCCGACGGATTTTAAGAGCGGCTTCGCCGCAATTAAGATTCATCGCCGTGCGTTTCGCTGCATAGCGAAACGCTTGATACCTCATATTTTCTCTTTTCTCCCTTATCTTTTATCTCGACCGCCAACCTGCGGAAGCCATCTATCTTTATTCGACTAAAATATGAAAAAAACTATTGAAATCTCTGCAATTCTGTGTTATACTTAATTGGTTTTACTGTCTGCGGCAACGCATTTCGCCGCGGAGCATTTCTATACTTAAACAAGAAAGGAACAAAACAACATGGAAAATCGTCAAAGACTTGTCGGCACCGTTTCCAGAGGAATCCGCTGTCCTATTATCAGAGAGGGAGACGACCTTGCGGCTATCGTAACAAACAGTGTGCTTGCGGCGGCTGAGTCCGAGGGCTTTGCCATCCACGACAGAGATGTTATATCTATAACCGAATCGATTGTTGCGCGCGCTCAGGGCAACTATGCCACTGTCAGCGACATCGCTGCCGACGTTGAGGCTAAGCTTGGTGGGGAGACAATAGGCGTTATCTTCCCGATTCTTTCGCGCAACCGCTTTGCCATCTGCCTTAAGGGCATTGCAATGGGAGCTAAAAAGGTAGTGCTTATGCTCAGCTACCCCTCCGACGAGGTCGGCAACGAGCTTGTAAGCTTAGACAAGCTTGACGAGGCAGGCGTAAACCCCTATTCCGACATTCTTACTTTAGAGAAATACCGCGAGCTTTTCGGCGAGAACAAGCACGAGTTCACAGGTGTTGACTACGTTGCCTACTACGGCGATCTTATAAAAGAGTGCGGAGCCGAGGTTGAAATCGTGTTTGCAAACCAGCCCAAGGCTATTCTTAACTACACCGACTGCGTTTTAACCTGCGACATCCACACCCGCGCCCGCACCAAGAGGATTCTTAAAGCCGCCGGCGCAAAGGTTGTTTTGGGTCTTGACGAGATTCTCAACGCCCCCGTAAACGGCTCGGGCTGCAACGAAGAATTTGGTCTTTTAGGCTCGAACAAGTCCACCGAGGACAAAATCAAGCTATTCCCAAGGGATTGCAAGCCGCTTGTTGAGGATATTCAGGCAAGAATGTTAAAGGCGACCGGCAAGCACGTTGAGGTAATGGTATACGGCGACGGTGCTTTCAAGGATCCCAAGGGCAAGATCTGGGAGCTTGCGGACCCCTGCGTTTCCCCCGCTTATACCGACGGTCTTATCGGCACCCCCAACGAGCTTAAGATAAAGTATCTCGCCGACAACGACTTTGGTCACCTCTCCGGCGAGGAGCTTAAAAATGCTATCTTCGAAAGTATAAAGAAAAAGGGCTCCAACCTTGTTGGCAACATGGCTTCCGAGGGCACAACCCCCAGAAGACTTACCGACCTTATAGGTTCTTTGTGCGACCTCACCAGCGGATCGGGAGACAAGGGCACTCCTGTTGTTTTGGTTCAGGGTTACTTTGATAATTATACCAACTGATTTTTTGAAGCTGCACTTTGGTTGGTTTTGACCGGAGTGCAGATAAGAGATAAGAGAGAAAAGTGAAAAGTAAAGGTTTCGCCTTCGGCGATGGATTTTTTCTCGCCGTAAACGGCTTGAAAGCGGCGGAGCCGCATATACCGCATATATAATTATGTCGGCTATGCGCATTTCGCCAAAGGTGAAATGCTCGACTCTTCTCTCTTCGTTCTTCTCTTTTCTCTCTTAACTTTACAATTTGTCCTTAGCTCACAATTTTCCAATCACATCAAAGAAAGGAAGCCCGCACATATGCTGAAAGGAATCCCAACAATCATCCCGCCTGTCCTCTTAAAGGTTCTCTGCGAGATGGGTCACGGCGACACCGTTGTAATTGCCGACGGCAATTTTCCTGCCGAATCGGTAGGAAAAAACTCTATTGTCATACGGATGGACGGTCATGGCGTCCCCGAAATTTTAGACGCTGTGCTTACTCTTATGCCGCTCGACCAGTACGTTGAAAAGCCGGTGAGCATAATGGAGCGCGTTCCGGGGGACAACGCCGATATTTCCATCTGGAAAAAATACGAGGAGCTTATTGCCAGACACGAGGGCAGGGACTTTTCGAGCGTCGAAAAATTAGAACGCTTTGCGTTTTACGACGAAGCTAAAAAGGCGTATGCGGTAATCGCCACCTCGGAATCAAGCCAGTATGCAAATCTGATTTTGCGAAAGGGATGTATCATAGCGTAAGCGACAAAAAATTAACAGGGCAAGACCGAAATCGCTGTACTAAGCGAAGGTCTTGCCCTTTTTCTACGCAAAATGAAAAGAGAGATACGCGCACAAAACCGTGCATATCTCTCAAACATCATATTCATGAACGAAAGTATTTTTCCCTCCGAATTTTATAATACGCGATTTCCGCGCGCCGCTGACCGGCATATTCTCACTCCGGTAGCTCGCCCCTATACTTATTTTCGATTAAAAAGTGTCTGCAAAATCGGTGCAAAACCCCTCCTGTAGCGGGTTTGTGCCGATTTTGCAGCAACACTTTTATCGAAAATTAGTATTATACATCTCCGCCTCGACCTTTTGGCAGTACACCTTGAGCTTAACATAATTCGCCAATTCAATGCTTAAAAGAAGCATCCCATTGCTCAGCTTGCGATTGATTCCGGTGTCGTAGTCCCAGCCGTAGATATCACTGCACTGCTTTACAAACTCATCTTCCAAGCCCACCGGCTTAAGACTTGCATTTATAATGATGTTCTCGTCCCAGACGTTTAAATCGGTTACACCTGCCAAGCCTGTGCAGGTGATTATGTAGCCATATTTATACTCGTAATCATAGGTTGTGATTACAGCCTTGTCATACTCTATGTGTATGCTTTCCAAGCTCATATCCGGAAGGCATATTTCGTCAAATGTCATGTTTTTTCCTCCTACATATGTTAATGGTATTTTTTCTATGTTAATACGATACCACATTTCCTAATCATAGTCAACATATATTGTGCAAAACGCCAACTTTTGACGAAAAAAAGAGATATGCACGCAAAAAAACGACATATCTCTCAAAATCATAATTAATGCGGAGGCAAAGCCGACAAAAGCCGCGAAGCGGTCAGCTGTTTACAGCGATTTTATCACAGGCGTTTCACCGCAAGGCGAAACGCCTACCTCCACTTTTCACTTTTCTCTTTTCTCTCTTCTCTTTTCACTTGCCGCAAAACAAGGCAAAACCAAAAAGGCACATGTTCTTCTCAAAAACTTACCATTTTACGCTCCACCGTGTCGAGTACTCCCCCGCAATCTCCTTATCCGCAACCGTCTTCTCGCTCGAAGACTCCTGCCGCTCGGCAAGCAGCCTGTCAAAAATCTCGCCGTCGATTGGCAGCCTGACAGGCTTATTTCCCAGCCACTGGCTCAGATACGCTGCGTTGGATATCATCAGTTCGTTAATACCCTCCTCGCCGTACGCTATAGGCTCGGAGCCGGTCAATATCGCGTCGGCGAACGCCTGCAATACGCCCGCGTGGGCGGCACCGCCGTTTTCCGGCTTGAACTCGGAGTACTCCATTTCGGGCTGGGGACCGGGGATTCTGACGTTTTTGCATATATCCCGCTCGTCCTCGGTGAGTCTCCACCATTTCAGAACGCCGTTTTCGATGACCACCTTGCCACGCGTTCCTGCGGCTTCAAGGCGGTTGGTGCCTGGACACTCGCCGGTCGTGGTGATGAATGTTCCGGTCGCGCCGCTTGGGTATCTTGCAAAGATCGTGGCTGAGTCCTCTACCTCGATGCTATGGTACCGCGCAACGTCGCAGAAGGCGGTAATCTCAGACGGCATTCCGAAAATCCACTGCCAGATGTCTAAATTGTGGACAGCCTGATTGAGCAGGACTCCTCCTCCCTCGCCCGACCACGTCGCCCGCCAGGAGCCTTCGTCGTAGTAGTACTGGGTACGGTACCAGTTGGTGATTATCCAGCTGAAGCTTTTGATTTCGCCAAGCTCGCCGCCCTTTACCATCTTGCGAAGCCTTATAAACAGCGAGTTGGTGCGCTGGTTGAACATTATCGCGTAAAGCTTATCGCTTTTGCGGGCAAGCTCGTTCATTTTTTCGGCTTTGGTAACGCTGATGTCCTGCGGCTTCTCGCTCATAACATGCAGTCCTGCTTTCAGGGCGAACGACGCTATTTCGGTGTGAAGCTTATGCGGGGTGGAGACGATCACGGCGTCGCAAAGACCGCTTTCTACAAGCTCCTGCCAACGGTCAAAGGTCGCAACGCCTGGGAGCTTTTCGTTAGCGAAGGCAATGCGCGACGGCTCGATGTCGCAGATCGCGCAGAGCTTCATGCCCTTGATGTTTCCTGAAAATATTCTGTTGGCATGGGCTGTGCCGATGTGGCCCAAGCCGATTATGCCGATTCTTACTTGATTCATGATTTGTTTTAACCTTTTCTTTTTTGGGGATTTTGGGTGGATTTCTTGACTGAAAGTGCGTGCAGATTTTTTGTGCGATTGGAACGTTTTGATGTATTTTATTGGTTTGTGCTGACCGCAAAGGAGTGCAGTCATTGACACACTCCGTGTGTCAATAGGAGGACCCCCGACGAGGGTCCTCCCACGCAAAAAGAGTCCACCGGACTCTTTTTGCTCCCACTCCTGCGTTTCGCTTCGCTGGGGATTTCGCTCCCTGCGGGGAGCGACTTGGGGCGCCGCCCCAAGACCCTGCCAGCCTTTCGAGAAAGGATGGACCTAAAGCTTTTTTAATTTTGCTTTTTCGGGTTTGTTATTTATTGCCTGCGTAGGTGTCGCTGGTGTCTGCGAAGACTGCCTCGGTCTGTACCTTTCTACGTGAGGTCGCGACGCGCTTCATCAGCTCATCCTTATAAAGCTGCTCATCAAACGGTATCTCAACCGGTTTGCCAAGGAAGGACGAAAGGTGCATTGCATTTGAAAGTGTAAGACCGTTTATGCCCTCGCTTCCGTCGGCGACAAGCGGCTCGCCTCTGAGGATTGCTCCGCCCCATGCGTTTACAACTCCGATATGCTGGTCATTCTTGCCGTCCAGCTCGATTTTTACTTCGTGCGCACCGACGTTTCCGAAAGGCACCTTATTTGTCGCGGAAAACTCCTGCTCGGTCATGTCAAATTCAATAACTGTCAGCTTGCCGTATTCGGCGACGATTTTTGCCTTATCCATCTGGATTTCAAAGCGGTTGGTTCCCCTTGCGTCGCCGGTGGTGGTGATGAACACGCCTGTTGCGCCGTTGGCGTACTCAACATAGGTGGTAACATCATCCTCAACTTCTATATCATGCCACTTGCCGTAATGGAGATGACTTTCAACCTTAACCGGCATACCGCAAATCCACTGCCACAAGTCGAGCTGGTGGGGGCACTGATTCAGCAGGACTCCTCCGCCCTCGCCCGACCATGTTGCACGCCAGTTGCCCGAATCGTAGTAAGCCTGCGGGCGGTACCAGTCGGTGATAATCCAGTTGGTGCGGCGGATTTGTCCGTAAACGCCGGACTGCACAAGCTCGCGCATTTTGCGGTATACGCAGTTGGTGCGCTGGTTGAACATCATTCCGAATACAACTTCGGGGTGGCGCTTGGCTTCCTCGTTCATCTCGCGGACTTGGAGAGTGTAAACGCCGGCGGGCTTTTCGCACATAACGTGGATTCCGCGCTTCATGCACTCGATTGCATACTTGGGGTGATCGTAGTGCGGAACGCATATCATGCACGCCTCGATAAGCCCAGAGTCGAGCATTTCCTCGGCATTCGAGAAGGTTTTGGCATTGGGAAGCGCAGTCTTTGCCCATTCGAGACGGGCAGGATTGATGTCCGCGATGGCGCAAAGCTCAAAATCGGGACACTTGCCCGAAACGATGTTTCCGGCATGACCGGAACCCATGTTGCCGATTCCGATTATGCCGAGACGAATTTTCTGTGTTGTAGACATAGTGGTCATCTCCTGTAAGATTATATTGTTTTTATTTGACATTCAAAGTATCAAAACCAAAATTAAAAAAGCTTTAGATCCAGCCTTTCTCGAAAGGCTGGCAGGGTCTTGGGGCGGCGCCCCA
>USEH01000129.1 GCA_900553675.1 uncultured Ruminococcus sp.
TATTACTGGCTAAGTCCCGCATATTCCGCTGTCAGGGAGCTTATATGCAGCGGCGTTGCCGAGATAATTGCTAACTATAACGTTGATGGCATCCACATCGATGATTACTTCTATCCCACAACTGATAAATCCTTTGATAAGCTTGCTTTCCAGGTTTCCGGCAGGAGCGATTTGTACCAGTGGCGCCGCGATACCGTAAGCCTGCTTGTAAGCGACATTTATTCCACCGTCAAATCCTGCAACCCAACCGTCGAGTTCGGCGTTTCACCGCAGGGAAATATCGACAACAACCTTAATAAGCTTTATGCAGATGTTGAAAAATGGTGCTCCGTGCCCGGATATCTCGATTATATCACGCCACAGATATACTATGGCTATAAGGATAAGCTTCCGTTTGATTCCACAGCCGAAGCATGGCAGTCGCTGGTTAAAAGTCCGCACGTAAAGCTTGTGTGCGGTATTGCAGCATATAAGGTTGGAATCAACGTTGAGTGGAGATGCTTGCGCGGCAGACAAATTATATAAACAACCTTCCGGGATATTCCGGCTGCGCATACTACCGCTATAACTCGCTGTTTGCAGAAGGCACGGATGTGTCCTCACTCATGACAAGTGAGAGAAATCAGCTTCAGCAAGCTATTGCAAATCTTGATTAGTAATATACGAAAGGACCGCTTTTAGGCAAATACAATTATGAAAAGATTATTATGTTTTACGCTTGCAATTCTGATAATGTTTCTGACCGTCTCCGAAAGCGGTTCTTTCGCCGTACAGACCTTTGCAGAGGGAATCGAAGAAAACAGCAATGATGTCCCCACAGATGATGTCGGCATTCCGCCGGACAGCTATGATTACGCATATCCGGACATGATGAAGGCGACAAACATAACCATAGGTCTGGATTTCTTCAAGGATATTAACCAGTCGGCAGAAACCACACAGAATGAAATAACCGAAATTATAGATAATCTCGAAAGCTACGGCTTGAATACAATAATCATAAACACCAGCTATAACGGCGTTGTGTACTATGAAATCGGCGCAAAGATATATAAAAGCGGCTCTCCGCTCGATATGCTTATTGATGTTGCACGTCAGCACAATTTCTTCGTTTATATATCCTTTGACCTTTCAGACGCTATAGCATCAAAGGGCATAGAGGAGCTTCGTGAAAAAATCGACTATCTTTCTCTCTGCGCTCATAAGCTTACAAACAAATATCGTATAGACGGCATTGTGCTTGAGGGATACTATGCCTCCAAGGGCTCCGATAGCTATTCCGATTACCTTTTAAACGGCTCAGGCATAGGCTTTGAAAACTGGCTTCGCGATAACAGCGGATATGTTTTCAGACTGGTAAGCAACGCTATCAGGTCTACAAGCAACACCGTCTCGGTTGGCATAGCTATCGAAAACGCATGGATGAACAAAAGAAACGACGAGCGCGGCTCTGACACAAAGGATGATTTCGAGGCTCTGGCAGACGGTTTTTCCGATACAAAGGCATATATAGAAAACGGCTATGCTGATTTTATGATAGTAACCTGTTTCGGCGGTCTTAAATCGGTAGAGCTGAATTTTGTCAGCATAGTTTCGTGGTGGAACTCGCTTGCCTCCGCCGCGGGAATCCCTATGTTTATAAGTCACGCCAACGAAAGAATAAGCAATTCCGATTCAAAATGGGCGGCAGATCAGATTCTAAAGCAGCTTGAAGAGTGCAAAAAGTATTCCTCCTATAAAGGCAGCGTTTTCCGCTCTTATGAATCCCTAAAGGAGAACACCGGAACCAGCACAGACGCTCTTGTAAAGTACTTCGACGGTCAGATCAACACCGATTCGCTCTATACCGAGCTTTCGATGGTTCTGCCCAAAAAGCAGACATATATAACCTACGAGCCGACGGTTAAATTCCAGGGTTCGTTCGACGAAAACTTTGATATCTACTTCAATGGTGAAAAGATCAAGCTGAACGAAGCAGGCAACTTCTACTTTGAAGAGGATCTCGACGTTGGTCTGAATACCTTTACCTTCAAAAACAAGGCAAAAACCGTAACCTATAAAATCACAAGGCGAGTTAAGGTCTTGCAGTCGGCAGAACCGGAGGAGGGCACCGAGCTCAGGGTTGAGGGAACTACAAGGATTTCAGTAAACGTTATAGCGTATTCCGGCTCTAAGGTGACGGCTACCTTAAACGGCGAAACAATCAAGCTTACCGAAGGTGAAATCGCCTCCGACGAGCTTGACTCCAACACTAACTATGCCCGCTTCACCGGTCACTTCATCGCACCGGAAGGTATAGTCAACGAGGAACAGGACCTTGGCATCATCGAAATAAACGGCAACTATATGGACTTCTGCTTTGAAGATATGCAGAGCGCCCATGTAATAGTAAACGCCATTTCGCCCGCTCAGGAGCGCGCCGAGCTTCTTACTGTCAAAAACGACAATACCATAACCTACGATTATTACACCACTGACAATATAGCAACACCCGATATGCCAAGGCTTCCCGCCGGAACAGTGGATATAATTGTCAACGAAGCCACCTACAGCGTAACCTCCGACGGTGTAAGCCAGACTATCAAGTACTATCTTACCGCCTCCGGAAAGCGAATCAAGGCTTCCGACTGCTCAACCTCAAGCGGCTACACCATTATCGACAATAACTGTACGATAACCAATACCTATATTGATTCTACAGATACGGTTCTTAACTTCAGTCTTGGATATCAAACGCCGTTCAGCATATCCTTCTCGCCGCTGAAATACAGCTCCACAAGCGGATTGAGCTACTATATCAACAGCTTCGAGCCGGAGTATGTCCTTATAACCTTTGATTATGTCAGCTCGGGCGGAGGATATCCGCAGTTCTCGCCGGATTCGATGTTCAGCAGCGGTGAATGGACGACCGTAAACGAAAACGGTGAAAGCAAGGCTCAGCTTAAGCTAAGGCTGCGCAAAAAAGGAATATTCGCCGGTTACAGCTCCAGCTACGATGGCGCAGGAAATCTGACCATACGCTTCAACGGCTACCGTTCAAGCATATATGGAGCATCAATAGTTATCGACCCGGGACACGGCTATAACAAGAGTTCCTCTGTTTTAGACCCCGGCGCGGTAGGTCATGTTTTGGAGCAGGAAATCAATATCGCAATTGCAAGAAAGCTGACCCAAAAGCTTCAGGAAGCAGGCGCAAACGTCCATATGCTCCAAACCGATACCACCTATATCAATCTGTATGAGCGTTCAAACTACGCCCGCAGGTACAATCCTGATATGTTCATCTCGATCCACTGCAACAGCGTTACCAAGGGCGAAGGAGTCAGGGGAGTTGAAGCTTACTACTTCACGCCGTTCTCACAGCCGCTTGCAGCTCTTGTAACAAAGCGGATGGCAAACTACTATGAAAACCATGTCTATGACGACGGCAAGAATCGCGACAGGGGAGCCAAGTATAACTATTTCGCTGTAACTCTTGAGCAGGAATTTCCGTCGATACTGGTTGAGTGCGGATTCATAACCGACTATAAGGAGGCTATGGCACTAAATTCGTCAAGCGTCCAAAGCGGTCTTGCAGACGCTATCGTCCGTGCAGTTGAGGACTATTTCGATAGGTATTAAGCAAGCAGACAGTGTACAGATATCATTATATTTGTTTTTATGCATTAATAATGCCTCAGTTTTGGTTATTTATATCAATAAATATCTGTAGTTTTAGCAAAAAAGTTGCGTTTTACTACTTGAAATTGATAAATCAGAGGTATATAATATATTGAATAACAATTTAATGGGAGGAATATTGTGTATAAAATTCTTGAAAAGCGTGAGCTTAACGAGCAGGTCACGCTTATGGTGATAGACGCTCCGCTGATAGCTAAAAAAGCAAAGGCGGGTCAGTTTATTATTTTCAGAACCGACGAGCTTGGTGAAAGAGTCCCGCTCACCATTGCCGACTACGACGGTGAAAAGGGTACAATAACCATCATATTCCAGAAGGTCGGAAAGTCCACAATGCAGTTAGGACTTATGGAGGAGGGCGATTTCATTTTAAACGTCGTCGGTCCTTTGGGAACTCCAACTCATTTCGGTGAGGGAATAAAACGCGCCTGCGTTATCGGCGGTGGCGTTGGGTGTGCTATAGCTTATCCTCAGGCAAAGGCTTTGCACAAAATGGGAGTTGAGGTTGATACCATTGCAGGCTTCAGAAGTAAGGATATAGTTATCCTTGAAGACGAAATGAAAGCCGTATCCGACAATCTTTATATCACTACCGACGACGGTACATACGGTACCAGGGGCTTTGTTACAACAAAGCTTCAGGAGCTTATTGACAGCGGTAGAAATTATGATGTTGTTATAGCGATAGGTCCCGTTCCGATGATGAAGTTTGTCTGCGGCGTTACCCGTCCGTATAACATCAAAACCATAGTTTCGCTGAATCCTATTATGATAGACGGCACAGGAATGTGCGGCGGATGCAGAGTAACTGTCGGTGGCAAAACCAAATACGCCTGCGTTGATGGTCCCGATTTCGACGGTTTTGAGGTCGATTTCGACGAGCTGATCAGAAGAAATTCTGCTTATCGCGCTCAGGAATCGGAAGGCAAATCTCACATATGCAGACTGACAGGAGGTGTTCGCCGTGGCTAATATGCAGCCAACTAAAACTCCAATATCCGAGCAGGACCCCAAGGTAAGGGCAAGAAACTTTAAAGAGGTTTGCGAGGGGTATACAGCAGAAGAAGCCATGAACGAGGCGCAAAGATGCCTTAACTGCAAGAATAAGCCCTGCGTAAGCGGTTGTCCCGTCGGAGTAAGAATACCGGACTTTATTGCAAAAGTTAAAGACGGCGAATTTGAAGAGGCTTACAAGATAATAACCGCAACCAACGGTCTTCCGGCTGTATGCGGAAGAGTATGCCCGCAGGAAAACCAGTGCGAGGGCAAATGCGTACGAGGAATAAAGGGCGAGCCGGTCGGAATCGGCAGACTTGAACGCTTCTGCGCAGACTATATGGCAAATAAGGAAATTGAGCTTGCCAAGGCTGAGCCGAACGGAATTAAGGTTGCTGTAATCGGCTCCGGTCCTTCCGGACTCACCTGCGCGGCGGATCTGGCAAAGCTGGGCTACAGCGTTACAATTTTTGAAGCCTTCCACACAGCCGGCGGCGTTCTGATGTATGGTATCCCCGAATTCAGACTTCCTAAGGCTACTGTTCAGCATGAAATAACCAATCTTAAAAAGCTCGGCGTTGAGATAACGACCGATATGGTAATAGGCAAGATTCTCTCGGTAGATGAGATAATGGATATGGGCTATAAAGCCGTATTTGTCGGCACCGGCGCAGGACTTCCTAACTTTATGGGAATCCCTGGCGAAGGGCTTGTAGGTGTGTTCTCGGCGAACGAGTATCTTACGAGAATAAATCTGATGAAGGCTTATCTTGACGAATACGATACCCCTGTAAAGCACTACAGCTCGGTTGCGGTAGTCGGCGGAGGAAACGTCGCTATGGACGCTGCAAGATGCGCGATGAGGCTTGGAGCAGAGCACGTTTATATCATCTACCGCCGTTCCGCCGAGAAGGTCTACATAGTCTATCGCCGCGGCGAGGACGAGCTTCCCGCCCGTAAGGAGGAAGTCGAGCACGCCAAGGAAGAGGGAATCGAGTTTGTTTATCTTACCAATCCCGTTGAGATTACAGGCGATGAAAACGGCTGTGTAAACGGAGTCAAGTGCCAGAAGATGGAGCTCGGAGAGCCCGGTGCCGACGGCAGACGTTCTGTCAAGGCGATTCCGGATTCCGAATATGTCATTCCGATAGATGCCTGCATTATGTCTATCGGAACATCTCCCAACCCTCTTATCAGAACGACTACCCCCGGACTTGAAACAAACCGCCGCGGCTGCTTCGTGGTTGATGAAGGTATGCTTACCACTAAGGAGGGCGTTTACGCCGGAGGAGACGCCGTAACCGGCGCGGCTACAGTTATATTGGCAATGGGTGCGGGTAAAACCGCGGCAAAATCCATAGATGAATACTTAAAAACGAAAGGAAAGGCAGAATAAATGAATTTATCAGTTTTAGCTCAGGCAGCAACACCTCAGCCCACCGGCGCATACGGATGGTCCACCATTATAATGATGGTTGTTTTACTTCTGGCATTCTACTTTATTCTTATCAGACCTCAGCGTAAAAAGGAAAAGAAAGACGCTGAGATGAGAAAGAACCTCCAGATAGGCGACGAGATTGTCACCGTCGGTGGAATAGTCGGAATAGTATGCAAGATCGAAGAAGAAACGCTTGTTATCGAGACAG
>USEH01000130.1 GCA_900553675.1 uncultured Ruminococcus sp.
CCGCCACTATCTTCATCATCTGCTCGCCGTTTTGGCTTGCGCTTCTGCCGTCGGCACTGTGCTGCCAGTATTCGGGCATACTGAACCGAACAGGCTTCTCTTCACCCGCGCTTGTATCAAACCAGCTTGCAATATCGGTTATATCAGCCTCTGTGATATCGATATGAGCAAGAGGGACGCTTGCCGCAAAGCGTTGAAGCTTAGCGGCAGATTCGTCGGCTATCGGCTTGTCATCATACTCCGCATTACCTTGAACATCCGTGATGGGTGCGGAATCTGATCCGTCCGCTTCGTTGGGATTAGTGCCGTCTCCCCACACCTGCATTTCGGTGCCGTCCTCGGCTGTAAGCACTATACCGCCGTCTCTTATTGAGATATCAAGCTTTAAAACCTCCGGATTTGCAGGTGAACTTTCCCTTGCGGTTACGATAAGCCTGCCGTCCTCACGCTCAAATTTGTAGTTGGAATAAAGGGTTCTTCCGCCCTCCGAATCGGTGGGATCGCGAAGATAGCTGAACTCCGGACAGAATATTGTGTTGTACTCGTAATAATCATCCTGCCGGACGGTGAACATGAAAGTATACAGCCCCGAGGTAGGTCCATATGAGAGTACGCAGGTTTCCTCCTCGCCGTCGTTGTCGATATCATAAAAGGCGTGGTCGATATATCCACCCAAGGAACCCGGGTAAGGGGTGACATCGGCTAAGCGATATCCACGCAGAAGTGTTTTGGTAACCTTATCGCCCTCGCGGTATATCGAGCCGTTCAGCGAGTAAAGCTCGCCGCTGCGGGTTCTGATAATGTAGTAAAACTCGTAATCCGAGCTGAAGCTGTAAACCTTATAGGCGTTTTCACGGAGATACTGCGCGGTTATATCCTCTTCCCACTGCGCAGAGCTCGAAAACAGGTCGTCGAAGTTTTCTTTTGTGAGAGTAATCTCCTCGGCGTCTCCCATATCCATGCGCTCGCCGGTATCGCGGGATATCAGAACAAGCCCCTCGGCGGAGACGATGTTCTGAGCCTTGCTGTCGTATCTCGTATTGTAAAACTCAAGTGCCGGCGCAAATTCCGGTCTTTGTATTGAGGAAAGAACCAGGCTTTGCGCTATCAGATCCTTTGCGGCGTAGTATCTGCCGAAGAGTGATGTTTCAATCGGAACAACGCTGTCCTCTTTTTCGTTGTTTCCGGTATGGTTGTTAAAAGCTTCATATCCGCCGACATCTGCAGGTTCGGCTTTATCTATCCACGAAAACAGCCTTTCTGCCTTTTCAGGCTCTTTAACCGGGAAAATCTTATCCGGCTTGCCGTTGGGGTCTGTCCAAAATTCAGTGAAATCCTCGTTAAAGCAAAGTATAACAACACGCCCGCGATCTCCTCCGTCATATTCCGCATTCACTCCTATAATATAATCCGGCTTAGAGCCAATGGTGGAAATGTCCGCTGGCTTGGTTAATGCGTCGATCTTTATACTCTCAACATCACTGACATAATCCTTAAGAAGTTCACTATTTATATGGAATACATCCTCTGTTCCGTGCAAGAAATCTTCGTCAAAATCTCCCTTTTTGAGCCAAGCACGGGTGGCATCAGTGAATATTGTCGAAAATTCCGAGTTATCAAAAAAGGAAGCTATCGTCGTCACCTGTTTTTTGGGATTGGTCAAAAAACATACCGCCACCACCGCGCAGCTGACTATCGCTAAAATAATTATCCAGAACGCGGGCTTTTTGTAGTTAAGCACCCGCTTTATCCTCTCCTTAACACCTATCTCGCCGAAGGCAAGAGGGCAAGCCGTAATAAGCCGCCTTGGTGCGGAGCAGTTTATAAGCGCCTCGGAGTATGCCTTTTTGGTGCTTTCACCGAGCTTTGCTATAACTTTCTCGTCGCAGGCAAGCTCGATGTCTCTGCACATAAGTATATACGCCACCCACAGTATGGGATTGAACCAGTAAACCGACAGCAGCAAAAAGCCAAGCGGCTTCCAAAGGTGGTCGCCCCGCCTGATATGCGCTTTCTCATGCTCCATCACATAGCGCATATCCTCTTCACCGAGGTTGGAGGGAATATATATCTTCGGGAATATCACTCCTAAAACAAAGGAAGACGGTATGCGGTCGCATACTCGGACGGTTTTGTCAAGCTTTATGCTCTCTCTGACTTTTAGTTTAAGCACAATAAAGCTTATCAGCATATACAAAATCATGCAAACCATGCCGATTATCCATATCACCGAGGCTATAAAGCTTATTATCTGGGTGGGATTTGCGCTTGCATCCGGTGCAGGAGCCAGCGACTGGGATATCACCGGGTTAATAGTGGAATTTAACATCGGTATACCGCTGTTAATCACAGGTGCGGGACTGTGGGTAAAGTTCTGCGGCAGGGTCTGAGTGCTGGGAATAAGGCTTAAAACGCTTTCAAAGCTTATAGGCAGAACAAGCCGCAGGGCGACAAACGCCCACAGCACTCCCATTATCCATTTGGGAGCTTTTTTTAGCGGAAGCCGCAAAAGCATTACAGCCAGAGCTATCCAGCCTGCGGTTATGCTCATATTGAATATTTTTAGAAATACATTTTCCATAGCTGCAATAATTCCTTTCCGGCAAAATCACTTTTCGCCGTATTCCTGTACCATTTTTCTAAGCTCGGCAACCTCATCCTCGCTCAGTCCTTTGCGGGATGTGAACGCCGCCAAAAACTTCGGAAGCGATCCCTCAAAGGTATCGTCCACGAATTTGCGGGACTGTGCGGAATAAAACTCCTCCCGCGTGATAAGACTTGTAACAGTTCCCTTGTCGTTTTTAAAGATTCCCTTGTCGCACAGGCGGCGCAGGACGGTGAAGGCGGTTGTCTTTTTCCAGCCCAGCAGTTCCCCGCTCTTTTTAGAAAGCTCCGCCGAGGTTATCGGCTCGTTCGACCATATAATATCGGCGAAGCGGGATTCCACCGCGCCCATCTGTAAGTCTGCCATTTTTTATGTCCTCCTGAAATGAAAAAATCATTCTACACTGTGTAGTATGATTATATACTACACCATGTAGAATGATTTGTCAATAGGAAAAGCGCAAAAATTTTTAATTTTTTCGGAGGTATGGCGGAATTTTTTGCTCCTGCGGGTGAGGGGGCTGTTATCTGCTCGGCTGTCTGCGGAGACTTGTGTAAGGATAGTTTGCTCCACAGGGTGAGCCGTTTGATACCTGTCCTATTGCCTGCAGAGGGTAAGGGGGATGAACCTAAGGCAAGCAGTAAGCACTGGCGTGCTAACTGCACCCGAGGGGAACCCAAAAATCCGAACAAAAGTGCGGATTTCCCCCGCCCGCAGTTAGTGCGCTGTTTTATCATTTTGAGCGGGCGTACTTTGTAGCCCTTTGAAGGACAATATGTTTTTTGGTGCTCCAGCGAGTCCATATGGGTGAGCGGGTAGGAAAGCGAGTGAAAAAACCGAGAGTTTGCAATGACAGAAAGTGTCATTGTGTGCGTACAGGTGTTCTTTATGGGAATAGAGTGCGATGGAATCCGGAAAACATATGTCTTTTTCATGTATTAAGTGCAGAAAATCGGTCAAACTATAGCTATCATATATAAAAAGGATTCGTCTGCCAATGAGAGAAATTGCTAAAAATCTGACCGTATTTACCGCAGGAGGGCTTGCTTATGGGCTTGTTGAGATCGCTTGGCGATCGTCCACACACATCTCCATGTTCTTTGTCGGGGGGATATGCTTCTGGCTGATCGGGAGCATAGACGAGCACGGCAGCGTTCCCTCGCTCATATATCAGTCGGTGCTGTCCTGCCTGATCGTCACCTCGGTGGAGTTCACGTCTGGAGTGTTTATAAACATAGTCTTGGGGCTTGGCGTGTGGGACTACTCCGCCCTCCCCTTCAACGTCTTGGGGCAGGTATGCCTGCCGTTCTCGGCGTTATGGCTTTTGCTGTCCGTCCCCGCGATATATTTTGAGGACTTCCTGCGTGCAAAACTGTTCGGGGAGAAGATGAAGCAGATTGACCTATTCTCAGGTAGAGAGAGCAGACACATCCCCGTGCAAGGATAGTCCGCGAAAAAAGTTGCATATCGCGGAAAACTATGCTATAATATTAATGTATACACGCACAATCCCGAAAAGAAAGGAAGTTTTCCCTATGATGATATACAAAAACAGCGGCAAGGGCGGATTTGCCGTCGGCTCGAATAAAATCAGCCGAGAGGATCTGGCTGCGGGAGGAATCACCGCCTTTGCGCTTGTGCTGATGGCTCTTATCGGTCTTGCAAAGCCCAAAAAAGAGCGCAAGAAAGGCGTTTTTACGAGGATTCTCAGCGCGCCGTTTCTGTTCAAGCTCGCCAAGGCTGGGGTATCGAAAATCAATCTTGACAGTCTTGTAAAAAAAGCCGAAAACGGCGAGGCTGTTTCAACCTTCTTTACGGACGGCTTTTCAGGCGGCGAGTCAGAAGAGGATACATACGCAGAAAATATTGACGAAAACTCAGACGGTGTTGAGGTAATACCCTCCACGCCGATAGCTTCGGAGGATGAAGTTTATGAACACATCCGATAAAATTCCATTCGGGGTTGGCACGATTTTAAATCCTGTTCCCGCGGTGATAGTCACCTGCGGAACTTTGGAAAAGCCCAACGCGCTGACGATTGCGTGGACTGGAACGCTATGCTCAAACCCTCCCAAGACCTATATTTCGGTTCGTCCCGAAAGGTATTCCTACGAGATTATCAAGTCGAGCGGCGAATTTTGCATAAATCTTACAACTGCGGAGCTTGCAAAGGCGACCGACTATCTGGGCGTGCGCTCGGGCAGAAACGAAGACAAGCTTGCACGGCTCGGTCTGAGCGTTTCGGCGGCGCAGTCGGTATCGGCACCCATACTCGACGCAAGCCCACTTAGCATTGAGTGCAGAGTGGACAGCATAATCCCGCTCGGCTCGCACGATATGTTCATAGCGGACATAGTGGCAGTGGACGCGGCAAGAGAGCTTTTAGACGAAAAAGGCAGACTCTGCCTTGACAAAGCAGGGCTATTGGCGTACAGTCATGGGGAGTACTATACCCTTGGGAAAAAGGTCGGGAAGTTTGGGTACTCGGTGCGGAAGAAGAAATAATAATACAAAAAAGACCCGCAATGGGTCTTTATATTTTAAAGTAGGTATCTAAATGCACACCATTTTGAGTGTTTCTTTAAATTCATAGGAATCATTAATATGTTATCACTGAGACAGCATTAACCTTTAACAATTTAATAGCGGAACAGAAAAATGCTCCGCTATTATCTGCTTTTCAGCCTATACATTTTTAACAGCTTTTTTCGCCAGCTTATATGCCAAATCTCTGGATTTGTCAACATCACCGGACAATTCCAGTATAATAAAGTCAGCGGCTTCTTTGACACTCATAATGCCAGTGTCTTGTGCTCTTTCAAAAGATACAATCAAACTTTTCCGTAGTTCATCACCGCTTACATTAAGTTCGTCCAACAGTCGAAGTAATTCGGTCTTTTGATAAGGATAGAGTTGAATTTCCTCATAGTATCGACTTATAAATGTTTCTCTAAGTTTTTTATTGTTACTAAATGTCTTCCAATTCAACAAAAGCTGCAATCCGGCATGAATATTAATTCTTTTAAACAAATATTGGAAATACATATCAGATGCATTGATATATGATTTGCCTTCCTCTTCAATAAATAAACCCATTAATCGATAACATTCGCAATATCGTCTTGTTGCAGCTGTTCCAGAAGCTGGATTCTTATTAAACTGGAGAAAAGCCTCGTTCATAGCCGCATTAAGTTGACTATAAATTATATCTCTGTATGGTCTCTTCGGGTTCTTAATGAATTCCTCGTTTACTGTCCAAATGCTTACTCCTACGTCAGTAACACTATAATTGTGTTTATCTAAAAAATATTGGATATACAGATTTGCTTTAAGTGCTTCATTTCCTTTTTCCGTCAGTTTCCACGTGCGTTCTTTAATATACGCATCCAATGCATCCTCCGAAACAGATGATAGCTGATTAATAATCTCTGCCTTTTTACCCTTGACTGAAATGTTTAAAGCTACTGCCACTTCTTTGAGTTCCGTTAGCTTAAGCTCCGGCAAGCAGTCTACTGCACTTTGCGAGGCCATCTACACAATCGATAAGGGACGCTTGGAGAACTACTACTGTACATTAACGACCGAGGAAATGAAACTCGTTGACCAGGCTGTTCTCGTCTCCTTGGGGCTTACGGCCCCCCCTATTTGTACCGTAGCCGCATCACAAGAGCCAGAACCCGAAAAGG
>USEH01000131.1 GCA_900553675.1 uncultured Ruminococcus sp.
CAAAACCGTGCTGCGCCCGGCCATCCGCGAAACAACGGCCCTTGGCGCTGCCTACCTGGCGGGCCTTGCCACCGGCGTGTGGAAAGACCGTGGGGAAATCCGCAGCCTGTATGGGAGCTTGACACTCCAAGAGCGTCTGAACGCACAAATATTGCGTGTCCCGATAATCAGGCGGAGCTGCTTACTCTTCAGTCAAGAAGGCTGCTTCTTACCGAGGAAAACGACCGCATAACCGGCTATTATCTTCTTGGCGGTGACTTTTATGAAAAAGAAAACGCCTTTTCCGAGCAGATGACAGTTTGGAAGCCGGTGCTGAACGGCAAGCGCGAGATAGTAGGCTTTCAGCCTGCAAGGCATAATCACGAGCGAAAAATGTGGCAGGATTTTTCCGGAATAGCGGCAGTAAACGAAAAGCACCATATGCCTGGAGTAGTCTCATGGATGAACAGGCTGCTTGAATATAGCTGCCTTCCGCCGCAAACGATTGGTGTTTATAGAATCGCCTCGGTGCAGTATGGAGATAAGGACTTTTTTGTAACTGATGTTTTTGAAGACTCGCTGACCTTCCACCTGAATCTGCTATCCGAGCTTAACGGCAAGTGGATAGAAAGGATCACCAACGAAGTAACCGGCTGCGAAAGGCTGGCATGGGCTGTCGGCACTCTTGCAAAGGAGCTTGACTTAGCTGCCGGAGGCAATGGTGAGTCGAGCGCAGAGCGGGCAAAGGAGCAGCTGTATTATCGCATAGATGTTCCGTTCAGAAGCTGGCTTTTGACTCTTGATGCAGACCAAAGCGACATTGAGAGGGAAGAAAAATCGGTTGAATGGCGAAATACAGCTGTGCAAATCGCAGACCGCCTTGGACAGGAGCTTGTAAAGCAGGCAGGTCCCGCAGCATTCAGCGGAAAATCGGTTGAATCAAATAAGCAGAAGGACGCCAAGGTTTATTACTGTGCTCCGGATTCATATAACAGCTTCAGGTCGAAGCTAATTAGCTATAAGAAAACAAAATCATTTAAAGATATCAAAAAGAACGGAGGTCAGTAAATGCAATTGTATGATGAGGTTTATTCGTTTACAAAGTATAAGCTGCTTTGCATAGCCGGAAGAGCGGAATCAGAAGCAAGGGCGGCTTTGGCGAATCTTCGCAGGGGAGTAGGACGAAGACCCGGCGAGCTTCCGCAGCTTTACGGCGAGCTTTTGCAGGATATGCCGGAGGAAATGTATTCAGCCGGCAGCAAGCCCAGCTATGCCGAATGGGCGGTTTACATGGCTCTGACGCTTTACGCTATGCACCAGCAGGGCAAGGACGTAAAAACGGACAATATGAATCGGGAAAATGTTTCGCTTGGAAATGCTGCGTCTGAGCTTGTTGCGGATAATGATGACACTGAGCGCATATGGAAGCGGCTATATGCCGTGGCATCTTCGGCTGATATGCAGGAAATGAGCTATCATATCCGCGCACTTATCAAGCTTTTGAGGGATAAGGACATCCCACTGGATTATCCGCAGCTTGCAAAGGATTTATATTTTTATCAGCTGTCCGACGAGAGTGCAGAGCATATACGCCTTAAATGGGGACAGGACTTTTATAAAAAACGTACCGATGAAAACAAGGAGGACAATAACAATGAAGAAAACTAACCTTTACATGGATTTACACGTTTTGCAGACCGTACCGCCGAGCTGCGTCAACAGGGATGACACCGGCAGCCCGAAAACCGCAGTTTACGGAGGGGCAACCCGCGCACGCATATCCAGTCAGGCATGGAAGCATGCGATAAGAATGACGTTTGGAAACCTGTTTGATGATGAAAAAGTCGGAATGCGCACAAAGCATATTCCTGCTGAATTGGCAAAAGAAATCATTGCCTTAGATCCTACCTTGGAGGACAAAGCTCTTGCACTTGCATTGGATGCTCTTAATAAAGCCGGCATAGGAACAAAGCAGGAAAAGAAGGATCCGGAAGCTGTAACAAAGGCACTGTTCTTTGCAAGCCGCGCACAGCTTAAAAGACTTGCCGAGCTTGCTGTCTGCCATGAAGAGGACAAAAAGAAGTATCAGGAAGCACTAAAAAGCGAGCCATCAATAGATATCGCACTTTTCGGACGAATGGTTGCTGACGATCCGTCTCTTAATTTCGACGCGGCGGCACAGGTTGCCCATGCAATTTCAACCCATGCCGTACATAATGAATATGATTATTTCACCGCCGTTGACGACTGCAATCCTGAGGATACGTCCGGCGCTGGTCATCTTGGCACGGTAGAGTTTAATTCTTCTACGCTGTACCGCTATGCAACGGTAAACATAAATGAGCTTGCCAAGCTTTTGGGCAATGACGACGCAGTGGAAGCTGCCATAGGCTTTGCGGAAGCCTTCATTTACTCAATGCCCGACGGTAAGCAGAACACCTTTGCAAACCGTACTCTGCCTGATATGGTTTATATCACGCTTCGCAGAGATATGCCAATCAATTTGTGCGGTGCTTTTGAAAAGCCGGTTCCCGCAAGCAAAAACGGATATGCTTCCGCTTCCGAAGAGGCTTTGATACATTACGCAAATCAGCAGTATTCAACCTTTGCGGATAAGCCGGAAGCCGCACTGGGCATGGGCGTATCGCAGGAGCTTACAAGCATTGCCGATGTTCTGCCGCATAGCGAGCTGATGGCAAGGCTGAGTGAGAAGATATCCTCGGTCTTAGCCGGTGAGAACATATGAGTACGCTGTTATTGCGTCTGGCAGGACCAATGCAGGCATGGGGAACGGACTCAAAATTTGAAGTTCGCGGCGCCGGACGCGAGCCTTCTAAAAGTGGCGTGATAGGTCTTTTGGCAGCGGCACTTGGACGCAGCAGAGACTCTGATCTCTCCGACCTTAATGCACTTCGCTTTGGCATAAGAGTCGAGCAGGAAGGAGTGCTTTTGCGAGATTATCACACGGTTTGCGTCACAGAAAAGCCTTATGTAACAAACCGTTATTATCTTGCAGACGCCTGCTTTCTGGTGGGCTTGGAGGGCGAAACCTCATTTTTGGAACAGCTGTCCGATGCACTGACGAATCCTGTATTTCCTCTTTTTCTCGGTCGCCGTTCCTGCCCGCCATGCCAGCCTTTGGTTCTCGGAATAAGAAATAAGAATCTGATTGCGGCTTTGAGCGACGAGCCTTGGCAGGCAAGTGAATATATGCAGAAAAAATTAAGAGGTCGTGCCGACAACGCAGCATTGCGGATTCGGGTTGACGCGCCCGACGGCTCATCGGCGTCAAAAATCCGCGATACAGCCATTTCATTCGACCCGCGCCGCCGTCGGTACGGATATCGCAATGTTATTGAGCTGAACGTGACTGCATCGCAGAAAAGCAGTCCCATGGAGTGCTATTCCGCTGAACACGACCCCATGGAAGAATTGAGGTGACAAAGCGTGTATCTGACAAGACTTAAGCTTGACATAAACAACCGCAGAACTATGAGCGCATTGGCTTCGCCGAATCTGTTTCACGGAGCATTGGAAAGTGCATTTCCGGGTGAACGCAAACGCAGACTCTGGCGGATTGACACGCTTCGTCAGGAAACATACCTGATGATACTTAGCGAGGATAAGCCGGATTTATCAAAAGTAGCTGAACAGTTCTCTTCACCCGAAGAAAAGTGGGAGTCTCTGCCCTATGAAAAACTGCTGGATAGAATAGCCGCGGGAAGCAGGTGGCATTTCAGGCTTGCCGCCAACCCAACCGTTAAAAAAGACAATAAGGTAATGGCACATATTACTGCAAAGTATCAGCGGGAATGGCTTATGAAAAGAGCCAAACGCTTAGGATTCAGACTTGATGAAGATGAGCTTCAGGTTACCGGAAGTCATTGGTATCGCTTCCGCAAGAAAAGGGAAGAAAAGCAGTATGTTTCACTGCTTGCCGTGACATTTGAGGGAACTTTGACAGTTGAAGATCCGGAGCTGTTCAGGCAGACGCTTTGCAGAGGCATAGGACGCGAAAAAGCTTTCGGCATGGGGCTTTTGACTGTTGCGAGGGTATAAGCATGAATGAAGCTTCCGGAATGATACGACCTGAATTGCAGGCACTGCCTCAGATTCGCGACCGCATGACTTTTCTGTATCTGGAACACTGCCAGCTCAACCGCGACGACAGCGCAATAACCTTCCGTGATGAAAAGGGAACGACATACGTCCCTGCTGCAAATATATCGGTGCTGATTCTGGGACCCGGTACAGCTATCACTCACCGCGCAATGGAGCTTATAGGCGACGCCGGTGTTACTGTAATCTGGAGCGGTGAACACGGAGTTCGGTATTATGCCGGAGGTCGTCCGCTGACTCATCATTCTGCAATGCTTATCCATCAGGCGGAAGCAGTTAGCAATCAGAAAAAGCATCTTGCGGTAGTTCGCCGGATGTATGAAATCCGTTTTCCGGATGAAGATGTGTCCTCACTCACTCTTGCGCAGCTCCGCGGAAGGGAGGGCAGCCGAATGCGTACCGCTTATCGCAATGCTTCTAAGGAATGGGGCGTTGAATGGAACGGACGCGATTATGTTCCGGGAGAGTTTGATTCCGGTGACGCTGTAAATCAGGCACTGACCGCCGGAAATATGTGCCTTTATGGCTTGACTCATGCTGTCATTTTTGCTTTAGGATGCTCTCCGGGGCTGGGGTTTGTCCATGTGGGACACGATAACTCCTTTGTTTACGATATCGCGGATTTGTATAAGGCTGAAATAGTCATACCGCTTGCATTTGAGCTTGCTTCTAAGGAGCCTGAGGATCTGCCTGGTGAAATGCGTCGCCGCACGCGTGACGCTATGGTGCAGGCGCATATTCTGGAAAGGATGGTTCACGATATTCGCTGGCTGTTAGGAGATGATTGTCCTCAGCAGAAGAATGCGGTAGAGCTTTGGGACGGCACAAGAGGAACTGTCCCAAACGGCATTTCCTACGGCAGAAAGGGTGAGCAGCAATGACTGTCATCGTGCTGAGCGACTGTCCTCCTAAGCTTCGCGGAGACCTGACAAAATGGCTGCTGGAGATAAGCACCGGCGTGTATGTCGGAAAAGTCAGTGCAAGAGTTCGCGATGAGCTATGGCTGAGAGTGTGCGATAATCTGAAAAGCGGGCGCGCCTCCATGGTATACAGCACAAACAACGAGCAGGGAATGGATTTCCGCGTACACAACTCCATATGGGAACCGGTGGATTACGACGGAATAAAGCTGGTGCGCCGTTTAGATATGGTTAATGCAACTGAAAAGGCTGAAAACATACTAAAACCAGGCTTCAGCAAGGCTGCCAAGCTTGAAATGGCTCGACATTCACGTACTGCCGAAAATAAGAAAAAGCAGGTAACGTCATATTGCGTTGTGGATATTGAAACATCCGGATTGGATGCTGCGAAGGACGAAATTATCGAAATAGCGGCGTTAAGAGTAAAAAACGGAGAACCGGAGGATGAATTGTCAATGCTGATTAAGGCTGACGCAGTCATCCCAGATGAAGTTACGAAGCTGACAGGTCTGACAAACGAACAGCTTGAGCAGCAGGGAATATCGCTTTACGATGGTCTTACAAAATTCAAGGATTTTATCGGTGCGGACAAGCTTGTGTGTCATAACGCCTCATTTGATTATAGCTTTTTGCTGGCAGCGTGTAAAAAATGCGGCATTTCGCCGATACGAAACGGTATCATCGACACATTGAAACTTGCCAGACAAAAGCTAAGAGGGATTGAAAACTATAAGCTGAGTACGCTGGCAAAGCATTTTGGAATTTCAGAAGCGCAGGAACACCGCGCACTGAGTGATTGCAAAATCACTTATGGGATCTATATCAACCTAAATGAAAATTGACTGTGGAAATTAGAAAATCCGCATAAAATCAAGATTTATTTAGTCTTTTCCCCACATGGGTGGGGGTGATCCCGTCACCATATACCCGATGATGTGCCGCTTGACCTTTTCCCCACATGGGTGGGGGTGATCCCTATATTCGCCAAGCCAAATGGATAATTCTTCACTTTTCCCCACATGGGTGGGGGTGATCCTACACCCCCGAAACAGTAACCTTTAACGATGGCCTTTTCCCCACATGGGTGGGGGTGATCCTATAGCCGATTTCTTTCAAGGCTTTTGCAAAAACTTTTCCCCACATGGGTGGGGGTGATCCCCGGCATTAGCAGCACCGTTGTTGAGGGCGCAGCTTTTCCCCATGAACTGTTACACTATAACTACAGTCGACAAACACCCTAAAAACTGATATAATAA
>USEH01000132.1 GCA_900553675.1 uncultured Ruminococcus sp.
CGTACACCGGCATACCGTTTACCATTCCCTGCTGCTTTTTCCACAGATGAAGATGAGACCGTTATAAGGCAGATTCTTGAAGGTATTCAGAACTTTATGCCCGTAATATATGTTGACCCCATTATCGAGGCTGACGAGGCAATGGATTTCGCGGCTCAGATACTTCCCGTAATCTGTGTTGAATACTGCTATGTAGAAAGCATTAAGGGCGCTGCCTACAGCGAAGGCGAAAACGAAGGCAAGCTTCAGCTGGTAAAGGTAAATTACTACGGCGAGACGGTTGAAGAATGCATTAACATGGTCAACGAGCTAAGAACAAAGACCGATTCGGTGCTGAGCAAGGTTGAAAGCTCGTGGTCGGATTATCAGAAGGTTAAGTATGTACACGACTGGATTGTTCTTAACAGCACTCCCGACCCTGACAACGTCGGCGGCACCTGGGCTTCCAACGCATACGGCGCTATAATAGATGGCAGACCCACCTGCCTGGGCTATGCAAAAGCAACCTACTATATGCTTTCCAAGCTCGGCTTTGATGTTGCATTCGATATCGGCATGGGTACCAGCGCAAAGCATATCTGGGTAAAGGTAAATGTTGACGGCGAATGGTACTGTCTTGACACCACTTGGGACGATCCTGTCGGCTCTACCAAGGTGGATCCGGACTATATTTCCTATGAGTACTTTTTGAGAACAGACGAATTTATGTCTGACACACATACCGACAACTACGACATGTTATTCTTCAACGAACCGAGTGCGATCGCAACCGAGCTTAACTGGTATGCTCAGAACGGCTGCTACGTCGAAAGCTTAGACGACGCCGAGGATATACTCAATCAGGCAATCAAAGACGCTGTAGCCGGCGGAAAAGAGTATGAGTACGTTAGAATATTCTGCTCCGACGTGGACGTTTATGATGATGTTCTTTCGGAGTTCGGAACAAACGGCTTCGGAGATCTTCTTGCCGCGCAGACTTCGGAGTACACTCTCGACAGTGCATGGGGCGGAACCAAAAAGGAGTTCCCCTCTGTTCACTCGAGATGTATCACCTATAGAATCAAAAAGTAATATTATGGGATTTACCGCCCGACCGGAGGCTTTTCGGTCGGGCGGTTTTTTGTCGGCGGATGTCTCGGATATATGGGATAATCATCCATTATAATTTTAATTATATTCATAATTCACAAATGCAGATAGAGTAATCTGTGAAAAAAGCACCTTTAATAATTTGCGGCGGTGTGATATACTTATTAAGTAGAAATCTAATTTAATTATTAGATTAATTGATGACAACAAAAAATTAGCTGAAAAGAGGTTGACCGCAAATGACTAAAAGGTATTTATCTGTTATCCTTGTTTTGATTATGGCTTTCGGAGTGCTTGCCTGCGGCTGTTCGGGCGAGAAGAGAGAAATTGTTCGGCTTACGCTTTCCACCGAGGATTCCGAGGCGATTCTTGCAGCCGCCGGAATCATGCTTCCGGATGCTGAGGTAGCTCCAGGAGCGGGGTCAACCATCAAATGGTTCTGCTGGTATGACACTTTGCACAACTATTCGGATGCTGAAATAGTAAACACCGGCTACTGGACCTTTTCAAACAAATACAAGGGCGAGATACACTGGATTGAAACAACATGGGCGGAAAGGTATAACGACCTTGCCAACCTTGTTTTAGGCGGCGACCCGCCCGACTTCTTCCCTTCCGGCTCGGACTGCAACGATACCTTTCCCACCTACTGCATAAAGGGAATGTTTGCGCCGGTCGACGACTATATCGATTACAACGACCCTCTTTGGGCGGGGGTAAAGCCGTTTGTCGACAAATACTTCACCCTTGCCGGAAAGCATTTTGTTATCTGCACCGAAAACAGCTTTGAAAGCGTTGTACCTTACAACCGCAGAGTAATTGAGGAATGGGGCTTTGACGACCCGGCAGAGCTTTACGCCAACGACGAGTGGACATGGGATAAATTCTACGAGATGTGCGTGGATTTTTCCGACCCCGACTTTGACAGATACGCCCTTGACGGCTGGGCTTACTCCGGTGCGATAATGGAATGTGCCGGCACGACGGTTGTTGCGCTAAATCCGGAAACCGGAAGGTTTGAATCGAATCTTGACGACCCAAGGCTGGAAAGAGCCGCAGACCTTTTGTATAATCTTGCAAAGAACCAATGCATATATCCTGTGTGGAACTACAATTTCAACACAAGGAACGGCACCGACAACGAGGGCGCGGGAGTGAAGGAAGGTCTTACCCTGTTCTACATAAGAGGTCCGTGGGCGTTTACCGGACCGGTTGAGGAAATGTCTCACAACTGGGGAGATATTCCTGCCAACGAGCTTATGTTTGTTCCCCTGCCCAGAGACAGCGAGGGCGACGGCAAATATTACATTCAGGCAATGGCTACCGGCTACTGCATGATAAAGGGCGCGGGAAATCCCGAGGGAGTGGCTTTGTTTGCCTCCTGCGAGCGATTTAAAAAGCTCGACCCGACGGTTGTGGATATAGACCGCAGACAGCTTGAGGAAAAATATCTGTGGACGCGTGAGATGCTGGAGATGTACGACCACTGCAAGCTGCTTGCACAAAGCGGCGAAACGGCTACCATATATTACGGCAACGGCTTGGGAGACAATCTTTGGATGACCGCCGAGCAGATAAAGTGTTCTTCAAGGCAGAGCAACGCCGTAAGCTGGGCTCAGGCAAAGGAGAGCAATATCGATAAGTTTGAGTTCTACATTGAAGAGCTTAACACATCCATTGAAAAGTATGAGCAGGATAACGGAGCGGATTTTGGTTAATTTTATGTCAAAAGCGCATTATCGGTCAAAAATTAGCAATCTAATTAATCAATATGCACAAAGAATCATAAATTAAACTGTTAAAAAAGATAATTTTATTTCTGAGGAAAGTGTGATAAAATGTATAAGTAATGATAGATGCTGTGCATATATCGTTATCAAGCATATCAGAAAGGAAATTATATTATGTTTAAAAGAATTTTCGCGATTCTTCTTGCGGCGCTTATGATATTCGCGCTGGTAGGCTGCGGTAAGGAAAAGAGACAGATAATCAAGCTTACTCTTTCCACCGAAGACGCCGAGGCAATTATGGCTGGCTGCCCGACGCTGAAACGGCTGTCGGAGCAAATTCAACAGTCAAGTATCATCACTGGGTTGACGCTTTCCACAACTACAGCGATGATGAAATCATCAACACCGGCTACTGGACCTTTAACAACAAGTACGGCGGCGAGGTTGAGTGGGTAGAAACTACATATGGCACAAGGTTTGACGATCTGGCTAACCTTATTCTTGCCAACAGCAGCCCCGACTTTACCACCGCATCGGTAACAACCTTCCCCGAAAAGTGCTTAAAGTCGATGTTTGTCCCCGTAGACAATTATATCGACTACACCGACCCGCTTTGGCAGGGCAACGCAGAGTTTGTTGACAGATACTTTTCAATGAACGGTCAGCGCTGGATAATCTGCACCGACGTTAAGGCAACCGATGTCTGCGCCTACAACCGCAGAGTTATCGACGAGTGGGGCTTTGACGATCCCGCAGAGCTGTTTGCCAACGACGAGTGGACATGGGACAAATTCTACAACATGTGCGTAGACTTCTCCGACCCCGACGATAACAGATACGCTCTTGACGGCTGGGCATGGCAGTCCGCTTTGGTAAACTCCACCGGCGTTACTCTTATTGCCATTGATGAGGATGGCAAGTTTGTCTCCAATATCGACGATCCGGCACTTGAGGCAGTTGAATCGGTTATCTACGACCTTAACAAAAACGATTGCAGATGCCCCACCGTTATGAGAGGCACCGAGCAGGATGGCGCAGGCATGAAGGAAGGCGATTGCCTGTTCTGGCTGAGAGAAAAGTGGGCATTCACCGGTCCGGTTGACGATATGAGTGCAATCTGGGGCGATATCGCCGCAGGCGAGCTTATGTTCGTTCCGATTCCCAGAAACCCCAATGGCGACGGCAAGTATTATCTTGGTGGTCAGCCTGTAGGATATCACATCATTTCCGGCGCAGCGAATCCGGACGGCGTTGTACTGCTTTCAATGTGCGAGCGCTTTAAGATTCTCGACCCGACCGTTATCGACATCGATATCAAGCAGCTTAAAGAGGTTTACCTCTGGACTCAGGAAATGCTCGACATGAACGACATCTGCCAGCAGCTTGCAAAGGATAATCCTGTTGTTAACTTCTCGTCGGGATGTCCTGCGGCTCTGAACACCGCTGTAAACAACCTTATCACCGGTACAACCGGCAACAATCCTTCGACATGGGCTCAGCTTAAAGAAAAGCACGCCGATTCTATAGCGTACTATCTCGAAGAGCTGAATGCAGCAGTCGCCGGAGACGCCGAACTGAAATAATTACATAGTGTGATTTTCTCAGCCTGCGATACCGCTTTTGGTGTCGCAGGCTGATTTTTATTCATCATTGCTATAAGCTTTGCATAAAATTTAGTAAAATATTCTATATCGGAGGAATCATCATGTCAGAGGTATCGGCGGTAAAAAAGCACAACATTATTTTAGAGGAACGTTCCAAGCTGTCCATATCGGGAGTTACCGACGTTGAAAGCTTTGACGAAAACGAAATATCGCTTTACACCACTCTGGGCGAGCTGTCGGTAAAGGGCAAGTGCCTGCACGTTGACGAAATGAGCCTTGAATCGGGGAATATAACCATATCGGGTGATGTCAAATCCCTGGTCTACGGCGACAAGGACCGCACTAAAAAGCCGTCGTTATGGGGCAAAATAACAAGATAGCAGCAGTATGAAAGGCATGGGGATATAAATGTATCAGGGGATGTTTTTGGGAACCGGTCGCGAAATAACGCTTTTTCTTTATGCTATTCTGACCGGCGCGCTGCTTGGTTCGGTATACGATATTTTTAGGGCGTTGAGAATCAGCATAAGGCACCATCCGGCTGCGGTGGCTGCGGAGGATTTTTTGTTCTGCGCGCTGTTCGGGACGGTCTATTATGCCTTGTGCGTGACGTTTACCGAGGGTGCGCTGCGGCTGTTTTTGCTGGCGGGAATGCTGATAGGCTTCGGAGTATATCTTGTAAGTCTGGGCAGAATAATCTGCGGGATAATAAGCCGCGTCTTCGGATTGGTTACAGGTTTTTACATGATTGTAGTCAAAATCGTCAAAAAATTTGTGAGATATTTGTGCGGGCTGACGGTTTTTCAAAAACTTAAGAAATAATTGAGTCAAAACACTTGCCATTGCGCCTTTTCGTGATGTATAATATACAGTGTATTATTATCGGATAAAGGAGGCAGAGAAAATGGCGGTAAGCAAGCAGACAAAGCAGGGCGATAAAACCGCGCCGGCGCGTATGCCGCGCATCAAGAGTAAAAAGCATGGCAAGCGGCGTTCTCCGTTTTTGGATCTTGTAAAGATTTCCGCGTTTACTCTGCTGCTTGTTTATTCGGTGAGCGTTATCATTTCAACTCAGGCGGACATTGCGGAGCAGAAGGCAGCCATAGAAAAGCTAAAGAATGAGATAACCGAGACTCAGCAGGAAAACGACGAGTATCAGAGGCTTCTCAATGCGGGCGACGAATACGAATATATGCTTTCAGCCGCCATCGAGCGGGGCTACGCTTATCCCAGAGAAAGGCGGTTCTATCCCAAGAACAATCTTGAATGATTCGCTGTGATAATACGGCGGCTTATCTGCCGCGGGACAATATAAAGTGAAAGAGGATTAGAAAACTTTTATGCAGCTTGAACAGGGAAGCATTGTTGAAGGCAAGGTTACAGGAATACTTAAATTCGGAGCTTTTGTTGATTTGGGGAACGGCAAAAGCGGAATGGTACATATCTCCGAGGTGTCAAACTCTTTCGTTAACGACATCAACGACTTTTTAAAGGTCGGCGACGGCGTTAAGGTGAAGATTATTTCCATCGGGGATGACGGAAAGATTGCTCTTTCCATAAAAAAGGCAGAGCCTGCCCCTCAGAAGGAGCAGCGCGAGTTTAAAAAGCGTCCGGACGCTCAGCGGCAGCCGGCGTTTGACAAGGATAAGGACAAGGACGCACCCAATTTTTCGAGGCGTCCCGCGCCCAAAAAGCCGGTGAAGAAGGAAGTTGTTGATCCGAGCGAGCTTGAATACGCCTACGAACCGCGTTCCACCGTCACCGACGCCGGATTTGAGGATATGCTTTCAAAATTTAAGGCTTCGAGTGAGGACAGGATGTCGAGCCTTAAGAAGAATATGG
>USEH01000133.1 GCA_900553675.1 uncultured Ruminococcus sp.
TCACCCAGCGCAAGGAGCAGAACTCTGAAAAGCTGGAGTACTATCTCGACGAGCTGAATAAGCAGATACGTGAGAAGGAGTAAAAATACCCTGCTTCGCTTAACCCACGTTGTAATTTAATAAATAAACATCTGGAGGTAGAACTATGAATTACACAAGTGAAGTTGAAAAATGGGGTGTTTTTGAGTTTTCCTGCGAAGGTAAAATCAATGGCAACCCGTTCGTGGACTATAATATAACAGCACGGTTTGAAAGCGCATCAGAGCAAAAGACCGTAAATGGTTTTTATGATGGAGATGGCATATATAAAGTGCGGTTTATGCCATCTTATGAAGAAAAATACAGCTTTTTAATCAGTGGCAATTTTTCGGACAGAGAGTACAGCGGTGAGTTTACATCTATAGCACCTTCTGAAAACAATCACGGTCCTGTGCGAGTACATAACAAATTTCATTTTCAATATGCCGATGGTACGGTTTATTACCCTATAGGTACTACATGCTATGTTTGGAATCTGCAAAGTGATGAACTGATTGCAAGGACTCTTGAAAGCCTGAAATCCTCGCCTTTTAATAAGATTCGCTTCTGCATATTCCCGAAGAGCTACTGCTATAATACCCGCGAGCCGCGATCATATCCTTATGAGGGAACGCCTGTCGACGGAAGCTTGATTAATGAAGATAACATATGGAGCTTTGGTCCAGACTCAAGCGGAAACAGCTGGGACTTTTTGCGCTTTAACCCTGAACATTTTAAGCACATAGAATATTGTATTTCAGAACTTCAAAAGCTTGGCATAGAGGCAGATATTATTCTTTTTCACCCATACGATCGATGGGGATTCTCAACTATGACTGCAAAGCAAAACGAGCTTTATCTGAGATATACCGCCGCGCGATTCTCGGCGTTTCGCAATATTTGGTGGTCGTTTGCAAACGAGTATGACTTTATAAAAAATAAGAGCACTGAGGACTGGGAGCAATATGCAAGGATAATAGTTGAAAATGACCCATATAATCATCTGCGGTCTATTCACAACGCCGGCGCATTTTACGACCACACAAAAGCTTGGGTAACTCATTGCAGCGTTCAGCGTTCGCCTGAGGGAACTGCCGATTGGAGAAGAACTTACCAAAAGCCTGTTGTCATAGACGAGATGGCATATGAGGGAAATCATCCGAACGTGTGGGGAAATATCTCTCCACAGGAGATGACGCGCCGCTTCTGGGATGCTTTGTGCCGTGGAGGATACGGCGGTCATGGAGAAACCTATGTCGACGAAAATATCTGGTGGTCACATGGCGGGGAGCTTAAGGGAGAAAGCCCAAAGAGAATCGCTTTTATGAAACAAATCCTTGAAGACGCTCCAAGCGGTGGATTAAAGCCAAAGGCAATGGATTGGGATGATACGTGCGTTGTTCCTGAAGATGATGATATTTCAAAGATGTCCGGATATCATCTGTTCTATTACGGCATAGCCCGACCATTATTCAGACATTATTATATTGACGACGAAAACACCTACAGTGTGGAAATTATCGACACTTGGAACATGACTGTTGAGAAAGTCGGTGAATTCAAAGGCAGATTCAAGATAAACCTTCCTGTAAGAGAGTATCTGGCAGTAAGAATTAAAAAGGTATAAAAGTTAAGCCCTCGGCATCATGTCGAGGGCTTAACCTATTGTAGGTCATGTATATTCATAACTTGTTACCCCCAGAATTCAAATATCGTTATTTTCTTTAAAGACAGCCGCCCTGCAAAATATTGCAGAGCGGCTGTCTTGATTGAAGGTCGGTTAGTTAGTATTATAAATATGTTAAATCCGAAGTGTCAACTTTAATATAAACAGTTCTGGTGCATATTGTATCGATATGGTGGATGATAAGAATATAGTGTGTTGATTTATTTTGCTGATTGCATTATAATATAAAATACAAAATGCTATATCAGTCTGTAGCAATTAGCTGATATTATCTGCTTTTATCAAAAATGAAAAACGGAGGTAACACAAGTGAAAAAAATCATATCAATCATTCTTGCTATGACAATGGTCATGGCGCTTGGCGCCGGATGTTCAAATGAGGAATCGAACGTGGACAGCATGAATAACGGTGAGAAACCGAACGTGGACATCATAAATAACGATGAGGAACTAATCATGGACAGCTTAAATAACGGTATTGTGATAGAAGATATTAGCGATAATGTCTATAAGACCCCCGACATCTCAAACCCGCTTTCGTCGAATATCTACTGCGCTGACCCTACCGGCGTCGAATATAACGGCAGGCTCTATGTCTTTGGCACTAACGATCACCAGCAGTTCGAGGTCAAAGGCAAGGGAAACGGCGGTGGATATGAACATATTAAATCACTCGTTATCTTCTCGACCGACGACATGGTTAACTGGGTCTATCATGGAATTATTGATGTCGGCAAGATAGCACCTTGGATATATAATTCCTGGGCACCGTCGGTGATTTCCCGTGTTGAGGACGACGGTCTGACCCACTTCTATCTCTACTTTTCAAACAGCGGTGCGGGAGTCGGTGTCATCACGGCGACCGATCCGCTCGGTCCTTGGACCGATCCTTTGGGTGGGCCGCTTGTATATCAGAATATGCCTGGGCTTGAAAACTGCCCTGCTCCCTTTGATCCCGGAGCCGTGATAGACGATAATGGCGACGGATGGCTTTCTTTTGGCGGCGGAGCACCGAATGGCGAAGGTACTATTCATACAAATATACCAAAAATAGTTAAGCTGGGCAAAGATTTATTGTCGTTTGACAGCGAATTTGTTTCGATTGATGCGCCGTTTTTCTGTGAGGCAAGCGAGCTGAACTATGCGAACGGAGAGTATATTTACACCTACTGCAACGACTGGCAGGATCATAAGATCGGCTGGGATTACGAGGGCATCGACCCGCCTCCGGTCTGCGCAATGTGCTATATGACCACCAAAACCCCGCTTGATTCTGAGAGCTGGGAATATAAAGGCGCATATTTCTATAACGCCGGCGAGAATGAAAATGGGCAGTCCGGCCTGCGCTGGTCAAACAATCACACCCATTATATTGAATATCAGGGTACAAGCTATATTCTGCACCACACCCAGCTTTTAGAGGAGCTAAACGGCTCAAACGACGGTTTCAGAAGCCTTATGGTCGACTATCTTCCAATTGAGCCCGACGGGAGCATACCAATCAAGGCAGCGACATATAAAGGAGTCGACCAAATTAAACCTCTCGACCCCTATTCCGAAAACCCGGGTTCACTGATGTTCACAAGTGCGGATATCGACTTTGAAGGAGATCTGAACCCTGTCTCAAAAAGCCTCGCCGAGGGTGCGTTTATCTGCATTAAAAACTGCGACTTCGGGCGCGGTGCGGCAGATTTCAGAGCGTTGGTCAAGGGCAAGGGCAGGATCGAGGTCAGGCTTGACAGCGAGAACGCTGAACCCGCCGGTTATATCGAATTTGACAATGAAGATTTCGCGTGGGTGAAGTCTTATGGCTTTGAAAGCTTCGGTGGCAGACTGCATAACGTATATCTTGTATTTTCGGGCAGCGATATTGAACTCGGCGCATGGAAGTTCACCGAAGGCGATGAGGAGCTTCGTCCCGAGGAAAAAATCGTTTCATACAACAGTGAGATTGACATCGCTGATTATGAGGAAATATCCCTTGAAAACGCTGTTATAACCGGTTCTGCCAACTGGAACAACGGCCCGGATGTCGTCGAAAAGGCAATCGACGGAGACATTAAATCCTTCTTCGACGGAGTGGAGCAGGGCTGGCTCGAAATCGATCTTGGTCAAAAAACGGAGATCGACGCGATTGGCTATGCGCCGAGAGACGGCTTCGCCGGAAGAATGACGCAGGGCAGGTTCTATGGCTCAAATGACGGCGAAAGCTGGACGACGCTTCTGAGAATTTACAAAACGCCTACGCAGGGCATGAATTACGAGGGGATTTCCAGTGGAAGCTACCGATATATCCGCTATGACGTCAGCGAAAAAAAGAGCGACGGCTATTGCAATATCGCCGAAATAAAGCTGTATAAGAGAAAATAACAGCATTGCCCGTGCGCAGTAAAAATGAGACATTATTATGAAATCTGAAAAGCTACTGAGCAATTGGCAATTCATGTCAAACTGTCCAAGCTAGCAGAAATCTGAGGGCGAGACGGTCACGCTCCCGCACTGCCAGGCGTTAAAGCGTGTGATGAAAAGCCGAAGTAATATAGCACCGTTCAGCGTTGGCGGTTATAAGGATTCCCTGTTTTTCAAACAGGACGGTATGCCCAAAGTATCCGACAATTATGAGGGTATGTTAAATGGGCTTGTGAAGAAGTATAATAAGCAGAACAAAGAGCCGCTTCCGAACATCACGCCCCATATTCTCCGACACACTTTCTGCACTCGTTAGCCAATGCAGGAATGAACCCGAAAGCGTTGCAGCATATTATGGGTCACGCTAACATCAAGATGACTTTGAACTATTACGACTAACAACCTACGACTACGCAAAGGCAGAAATGGAACGGTTGGCAGCTTGATAAACGCTGTATTTACTACCACCGTACACTTTTGGACAGAAAGTTATGCCGAGGGACGCAAGGTTATGCAAAGCTTCTCCCGATATGACAAATGGCGAAAAAGCCTTGAATACCAAGACTTATCGCCATTTGCCAACCTATGAAAATACAGTAGAGAAATTTGCTTGAAGTTTATTATATACTTACTATAAAACTGCATCATATATGTTGATTTTTGGAGGACATTATGAATCTGCGCGTTAAAATATCGGTGCTGCTGATGGCAGCTATTTTAGGCGGTTGTGCGGCGGTGCCGGGCAGGAAGGAAAACGGTGTGGAAATGCAAAAGACAAAGGTTATTAACATCACAGATTTGCTTGCCGACCCTGACGACGAGCAGTCTTTGGTGAGAATGTTAGTCACCTGCAATCAGGTTGATCTCAAGGGCATAATCGTAAGCACAAGTTGTTGGCGGCAGAATCAGGATCAAAGCGGCATGGACAGGCTGAATTCTATAACTAATGCGTACGGCGAGGTGCTGCCGAATCTCAAAAAACATGCAGACGGGTATCCGTCACTCAAATACATAAAATCAATATCTGTGATGGGGCAGACGGGGTACAGCATGGAAGCCGTCGGAGACGGTATGGACAGTGAGGGTTCCGAACTCATCATATCAACGGTTGATGAAGATGAGCGACCGACTTGGGTAAACCTTTGGGGCGGTGCAAACACTGTCGCTCAGGCGCTTTGGAAGGTCAAAAATAGCCGCTCTGCGGATGAAACGGAGAAATTTGTAAGCAAGCTGAGGATATATGACGTTCTCGGTCAGGACGAAGCCGGGGCGTGGATTGTCACAAATTTTCCGGATATTATGTATATCCGCTCCACCGAGGTGTACGGCTTCGGCGGTTCCGATTATATGAAGGGTGATAATTACAGAAATCAAATAAGAAGCTGTGGACCTTTTGGAGCAGTATATCCGCTTAAAACCTACGGGGCATTTGAAGGCGACTCACCTTCGTTTATGTATCAGATTCCAACCGGAATGAACGATCCGGAGCATATTGACTGGGGAAGCTGGGGCGGCGCGTTTTCCAAAGATAAAAAAGCATCGATCAGGAGCATGAGCGCAGTAAAGAATGAAAAGGATTATGACCCGTACTATATGTATGGAGACTGCGCCGAAAAGGAAAGCTCGGTGAGCAGATGGGCGGAAGCATATCAGAACGACTTTCTTGCAAGAATGATATGGTCTGTCACCGATTTGTATGAGAACGCCAATCATCACCCGCACGCCGTTCTTAATCAGGACACAACTATGGATATTCTCAGCAACCGTATTTTTATGACGACAGAAAATGAATAATAGTCAAAAATTCAGGGTGGTAATATCCACCGATTTCCCGCCGCTCGACGGCAATTTTCCCAGAGATAATCTTTAGGAACATTAGCGGTCGATAGCGGCGGGTTTTTGTAGATTGTAAAGGTAACGTCCCTTTCCGGAATCGTTATAAGCCGCAAGATGAATCCGGTCAGAATTATTTTGAAAATCACTGTATTATTACTTGAAATTCAGAAGAGAATTTATTATAATTACCTATAGTCATACAATACCGAACGTCAATCAGCGAAAATCAATGATGATTAAAACGTCGAAACGGTGAAATTATATGGCTGAATCGAAAGGAACATTATT
>USEH01000134.1 GCA_900553675.1 uncultured Ruminococcus sp.
GGCTTCGCCGTTGCTTCAGACGCTTCACTTTGTGAAGCGTGGCTGCGCACTCACTTTTTAACTCATCTCAAAACAACTCATTCAATCAATACAACTATAAATTATCTCATAGGAGGCGCAATATGATAGTAAAAGGTACATATTTCCAAAACGACCCCATCCGCCCATTGGTCTATGGCGACGTTGAAATCACCAACCGCAAACGCAGACGTCTGCGCGGCGAACCTGAGAAGGACGGCGTTCTTTGCGAGCCGGTTTTAATCGGCTTCTGCGGCACCGACAACGAGCTTATGAACATGGGCTCAAAGGGTCTTCTTACCCCCAAATTTCCTGAGGGCGAGAACCGGCTTATCAACGGTCACGAGGGGATAGTATGGGTTCCGTCCGAAAACCGCTTTGCAATCGTTCTTATCCGCGGCGGCGACAGCGTCGACCCCACCCGATACACCGAAGACGAAACCTATTTTGAATACGGCTGCGACAAGGCGGACGGCTTATTTGCCGACAAACAGTATTTCAACCCCGATATGCTATTAAAAATTCCGGACGGATACGTCCATAACGGCAAGCTTGATTTAGAGTTTGCCAAAAAAATGGTCTTTCCCGATCCCTACGGCTGTATGCTCTTCCAGCTGGAGCGCATGGAGGACTTGGGCAGCGCACACAACTTCCGCGTTGTGATGGCTCGCGAGAAGTGTTCCGAGGCTGAAGCCCGCAGAATCGCCACCGAGGAGGTCTTTAACCGCACTGTAATTTTCGGTCTTGGCACCACAGGAATGTTCATGGGCGACCTTATCAAAAAGCACCACCCGAACGCAAAAATCCTCTTCGTTGCGCGCAGTCCGGAGGGCTCCGAAAAAGTAAAATTTGCACTGCGCGAAACGGGCGCTATGTATCTCCAAAGCAATTTCGATTCTGAAAGCCAGCTTGCGGCGGCTATCATGGAAAGGCTCGGCGGCAGGGCGACCATGTTTATCGGCGTAAGCGGCTCGAATGTCGAGCACAGAATCGCCTTTGAGCATAAGGTTTTGGGCTGCAACGGCGTTTACAACAGCTTCTCACTCGGTCCGAGGGTGGAATACGACACCATGCCGTTTGGCTTTGAAAACCACCTGATATTCGGTTCCATCAATTTCAGACAGTGCCACATGGAACGCGCCATCGAGCTTTTGGCAAAGTCGCGCTACAACGAAATTGTGTCTTTGATAGACCGTGAAGAGTTCGCGGCTGACCCTATAGGAGCGTATAAAAACAAGATATACTCCAAAGGCGCACCGATGAAGACGGCAGTCATCTGGAATAAAAAATACATTGACATTTGATATACATATCACAAAAAACGAAAGGAAGAAACTAATATGAAAACAGTATTGATCAATAAACCGTTCGAGATTGCGGTAACCGATACCCCAGCGGTCAAGGCAAACGAGGGCGAGGCTCTTTTAAAGATAATGTACGGCGGAATCTGCGGCGCAGACGTCGCCAGCTACACAGGCAACCAGCCGTTTACCACCTATCCCCGAATCCCGGGACACGAATTTTCCGCGCAGATAGTCTCCATCCCCGAAAACGACAGGGGACTTAAGGCGGGGGACATTGTAACTGCCAACCCCTATTTCAACTGCGGCGAGTGCTACTCCTGCAAACGAGGATTTGTTAATTGCTGCACCGACAACAAAACCATGGGCGTTCAGCGTGACGGCAGCTTCTGCGAATACGTATCCATGCCGGTTGATAGAATCTACGACGGCAAGGGGCTCAACGCCAAGCAGCTTGCCCTTGTGGAGCCGTTCACCATCAGCTATCATGCCGTAAACCGTGGAAAGGTTAAGGCGGGCGACAGGGTGCTTGTCGTCGGAGCGGGTCCTATAGGACTTTTTGCGCTGATTTCCGCGATTAATAAGGGTGCGCAGGTCTGGGTCGCCGATGTTCTGGACGGCAGACTGCAAAAGGCGCTCGACTTCGGCGCAGCCGGAGTTATAAACTCCGCGAAGACCGACATCAAGGCGGAAGCTGATAAAATCACTGCCGGCGACGGCTTCGACGTTTGCATAGAAGCCTGCGGACAGTCGGTTACATTCCTTAATTGCATCGACTGCGCGGCGTTTGCGGGAACTATAATCCTAATCGGCAACGGTAAAAAGGAAACCACCTTCCTGCATTCGGTGCTGCTTAAAAAGGAGCTGAACGTGTTCGGCTCGCGCAACTCTTTAAAGTCCGATTTTATGGACGTTATCGACCTGATAGCTTCGGGTAAGGTGGATGTTTTGAAGATGGTAAGCGACATCTACCCGAT
This sequence comes from uncultured Ruminococcus sp., assembly GCA_900553675.1. GTDB lineage: Bacteria > Bacillota > Clostridia > Oscillospirales > Ruminococcaceae > Faeciplasma. The sequence continues at coordinate 2,297 of USEH01000134.1, forward strand.
GGAAAGAGCTGACGAAGCTTTTAAGGCTCTGGCGAATAACAAGGGCGATTTGTGCAAGATTTTAGTAAATATTGGCGATAGGTGACAGTATCAACTTTGTAATCGTCGTACTTTTGTTTACCGTCACGCATTGCGTTTCCTCCGTCTTTGATAATTTGTTTGAGGAACGAGCAAAAATCTGCGTATTCCGCTCTATTGCTTGCAATTATTGGACGGAAACGCCCGACTTTTGCCAGCAGATGTTCGACTTTGAATTGAATCGAAAATAAGTATAAATCTCATTTTTTAAGAAAGGAGCAACCATCATGAAAGAAAAAATAATCCAATTCGGCGAAGGAGGCTTTTTGCGCAGCTTCGTCGATATGTTCATAAACATCATGAATGAGAAGGGCGTTTTCGACGGCAGTGTTGTAGTCGTCCAGCCCATAGAAAAGGGTCTTATTTCCGTTTTGAACGAGCAGAACGGCGTTTACCACCAGTATCTGCGCGGAATCGAAAACGGCGAGGTTATCAATCAGATGACCGAGGTTCATTCCATCTCACGCGGGGTAAATCCCTACACCGACTATGCAGAGTATTTAGCTCTTGCCCATAACCCCGATATGCGCTTTATCATCTCCAACACTACCGAGGCAGGCATAGAATACTTGGGCACCGAGAGCCTGAACGACGCTCCGCCCAAGTCCTTCCCCGCAAAGCTGACAGCACTTTTATATGAGAGATACAAAGCGCAGCTCCCCGGTTTTATCCTCTTCTGCTGCGAGCTTATCGACCACAACGCCGACTTTCTGCGCGAATACGTCATTAAATACGCTCAGCTCTGGAATCTCGGCGAGGATTTCATAAGCTGGCTGAAAACCGAAAATCACTTCTGCAACACCCTTGTTGACAGAATCTGCACCGGCTATCCCAAGGACGAGGCGGCAGCTCTCTGCGCTCAGCTCGGCTGCGAAGATAGGCTTATAAACACCGCTGAAATATTCCACCTGTGGGTAATCGAAGGTGATTTCGAGGACGAGTTCCCTCTCAAAAAAGCAGGAATCAACGTAATCTGGACAAAAGATGTCACCCCATACAAAAAGCGCAAGGTGCGCATACTCAACGGCGCACACACCTCAATGGTTCTGGCGGCGCGGCTTTACGGGCTTTCGACCGTCGGTGAGTGCTTAAAGGACGAAAAGGTATCGGCGCTCCTCAAAAAGACTCTCTCCAAGGAAATCATCCCAACCCTTGGCGGCTCGGAGGAGGACAAAGCCTTTGGCGACGCGGTTTTAGAGCGTTTCGCGAACCCGTTTGTAAAGCACCAGCTTTTAAGCATTGCTCTCAACTCTGTCAGCAAGTGGAAAGCGCGTGTGCTTCCTACCGTTTTAGAATATCGCGATAAGTTCGGCTCTCTGCCCAAGTGCCTGACTATGTCCTTAGCGGCGCTCATAGCCTTCTATCGCACTGATGAAGCCAACGACGGCGAGGAGATCATGTCATTCATGAAGACCGCCACTCCCGCGCAAATCCTTGCGAGAGCCGACTACTGGGGCGAGGACATCAGCTTTATGCTTCCCGAAATCGAGAAGACCTTAGAAATCATCAATAACAGCGGTATGGACGCTTACTATGCGGAGGCTCTCTCATGAGCACGATTCGGATATCAGCTGCTGACAATGTAGCTGTAGACATCTCCACCGGTCATAAAGTGGCGCTATGTGACATCAAGGCGGGAGAAAAGGTGATAAAATACGGTTTCCCGATAGGGATAGCGTATAAGGATATATCAAAGGGCGAGCGGGTGCATACCGACAATATCTCAACCGCTCTGGGCGAGAAGCTGGAGTACAGCTACACCCCCGATCTGCGTGATATCCCGCCGCAAAAGCCCGCTCAGATCAGGGCGTATGTCCGCGAAAACGGCGACGTCGGAATCCGCAACGATATCTGGATAATTCCGACAGTCGGATGCGTCAACGGTGCGGCGCGCAGACTGGCAGAGGCGACAGGAGCGGTCGCGCTGACCCACCCCTATGGATGCTCGCAGCTCGGCGGCGACCATGCTCTCACCCAGAAAGTCCTGCGCGGACTTGTCAACCACCCGAACGCTGCCGGAGTGCTGGTTTTGGGTCTTGGCTGTGAAAACAACAATATCGCAGAGTTCAAAAAAGTGCTTGGCATCTGGGATTCGCGCCGTGTCAAATTTTTAAACACTCAGGAATCGCCGGACGACATCTCCGAGGGAATCGAGCTGATAAACCGGCTCAAAACCTATGCCGAAGGCTTTAAGCGCGAGCCTGTGCCGGTTTCAAAGCTTAAAATCGGGCTAAAATGCGGCGGTTCGGACGGTCTTTCGGGAATCACCGCTAATCCGCTCATCGGGCGGATTTCGGACAGGATTATCTCCATGGGCGGCGCCTGCGTTCTGAGTGAAGTTCCGGAGATGTTCGGCGCGGAAACTATTCTCATGAATCGCTGCGTCAGCGTTGATGTGTTCAACCGTACAGTGGGATTAATCAATAATTTCAAGGACTATTTCACCTCACACAATCAGGTGATTTACGAAAATCCATCCCCCGGAAACAAGGCGGGTGGCATATCAACGCTCGAAGAAAAGTCGCTCGGCTGTACCCAAAAGGGCGGAAGTTCGGCTGTTACGGACGTATTGGATTACGGCGATACCGTCCGGAAAAGCGGACTGAATCTTTTGAACGGTCCCGGCAACGACATGGTGGCGGTGACGAATCTGACTGCCTGCGGATGCCAGCTGATACTGTTTTCAACAGGTCGTGGAACCCCGCTGGGCGCGCCTGTGCCGACAGTAAAGATATCCACAAACACTGCTCTTTATGAGCGGAAGAAAGGCTGGATAGACTTCAACGCAGGAGAAATCGTCAACGGTGATAATCTCGACGACGAGCTGTTTGACTATGTTTTAAGTGTGGCAAACGGAACTCTCACCGCAAACGAGAAAAACGGATATAAGGATATTGCAATATTTAAGGACGGTGTTACGCTATGATTATCGACGCGCATCTTCATCTGTGGAAAAAGCAGCAGGGAATGGTAAACGGTATGCCGGTGTACGACATCGGCGGCGGAAAAAGTATGTTCATGGGCGAGGTGCGCCAGATGATGCCAGCATATATGGATGACGGCGCAAACACTGCAGAGCGTCTGCTTGCTAATATGGACTATGCCCGCGTGAACGCTGCCGTATGCACTCAGGAATACATGGATGGCAATCAGGACGAGTATCTTAATGAAGTACGGCAGAGGTATCCCAACCGTTTCAGGGTGTGCTCGCTGTATGAGGAAAGGTCAAACTATCGCACCGATGGGTTCGACGGCATAAAGGTGTGTGCCTCACGCCTTGCAGACAAGGATTTGAAAAAGCTCCTGCCGCTTTTCAAGGACGCTGAAGAAAAAGATATGTTCATATCGATCGACCTCGCCGACGGCGACGAGCAGGTGGACGGCATGGAGTATCTCATAGAAAAATGCCCCAAGCTGAGAGTTGCAATCGGTCACTTCGGAATGGTGACAACGCAGAACTGGCAGTCGCAGATAGCTCTTGCAAAAAGCCCTAATGTGTTCATCGAGAGTGGCGGGCTGACATGGCTTTTCAACCGTGAATACTACCCATACCCCTCCGCGATTGAAGCGGTGTGGGAGGCGGCGGATATCTGCGGCATCGAAAAGCTGATGTGGGGAAGCGACTATCCCCGCACCATGACAGAAATCACCTATAAAATGGCAGTACGATTCATCAAGGAAACGCCAAGGCTGACCGAGCGGGAAAAGAGGCTGTTTTTGGGCGAGAACGCCGAAAAATTCTATCGCTTCGAGCACGAGGAAGAGCTTGCCGAGATAGGCAATATGCTTTAATTTAACATTGACATAGAAGTCCTGCCGATAGCGGCGGG
>USEH01000135.1 GCA_900553675.1 uncultured Ruminococcus sp.
CACCGCTCATTTTCGGGGTGCCCTGCGTGCCCTTTTACCCAGACAAACTCGATTTTGTGCTTTTGCGACAACAACAAAAGCTTCTCCCACAAATCGGGATTTAAGGCAGGCTCGCCGTTTGAGCGCTTCCAGCCTTTTTTCTTCCAGCTCCACGCCCAGCCCTTTTGCATAGCGTCGCAGACGTATTTAGAATCCGTCGTAAGGATAACCTTGCAGTCCTCCTTAAGAGCCTCCAAGCCCTTGATAACTGCTGTCAGCTCCATGCGGTTGTTGGTGGTGCTAAGCTCTCCGCCGGAAAGCTCCTTTACCGCCTCGCCGTATTTAAGTATAGCCGCCCACCCTCCCGGACCGGGATTGCCCGAACAGGCACCGTCTGTATAGATGTTAACTGTTTTCATGCTGTATGTCCTTAATTATCGTTGATGTTATATATTGCCAGATAAGAGGTTATTTTTCCGTGAGTATATTCGCCCTCGATAAGACCGAACTCAGGGTCGAAGTATTTGCCGTCGAACAACAAAGACCAATGAGTGTAGCCGGCGTTGGTGTGAACTGTCAGTATCGAGCATTCATATGGAACCGGATTTTTCTTTGATATCCGAACATTCCTTTCGGCATGCGCAACCTTGTATAAATCCAAAGCTTCGATAAGCTGACCTATCGATGTCGGACCCGAGGTTTTCATGTCCTTTATAACGGTTTCAATATCTTTTCCCGTAATCATGGCGATACACGCCTGACCGCAGGTGGTATCGGTCGGCTGCATAACAAGCTTCATAATATTCCTCTTTTCATTTTTTAAGTATTATACACCATTTTCAAAAATAAATCAATATATGTTTGACACTGCGCCAAAACCGTATTATAATAGTACCATCAATATAATCAAGGGGAGCAATCAACATGGACTTACAAAGAATTTTCAAAGAAGAAATAGACGACCGCAGATTTACCGCCGGCGCAAATCTGCTTGTACTTAAAAACGGCAAGGAGCTTATCTACGAGGAATACGGCTATCGCGACCTTGAAAACAAGGTTCCGTTTTCGCGCGATACCATTGTAAGGCTTTACTCCATGTCAAAGCCGATAACCGCCGCTGCAGTGATGATTCTTGTGGACAGAGGTCAGCTCGACCTTTCCAACTGCTTGGCATGGTTTATGCCCGGCTTTAAGCCCGCACACATGATTGTGGACGGCAAGCGCGTTAAAACCGAGCAGGAGATAACCGTTAAGGACTTAATGAACATGACCTCCGGCATACCTTATCCCGGAGGAGAGGGTGCATGGGCGCAGTCGGCTGAGATTTTTTCGGATATCAACCGCAGAATGTACACCGACAATCCCGTGACTACGGCGGAGTTTGCCCAAAGAGTCGGCGGGTGCGACCTTTGCTTTAACCCCGGCGACAAGTTTATGTACGGCGCTTCGGCGGATGTTCTGGGAGCAGTGGTTGAGCAGGTTTCGGGAATGCGCTTTGGCGAGTTTCTGCAAAAGGAGATTTTTGAGCCCCTTGGCATGACCGACACCGCCTTCTGGGTTCCTGCCGAAAAGCAGAACAGGCTTACTAAAATCTATATGACAGATTATGCCAACTGGAAGGTTGTCGAAGCTCCCAAAAACGGCAACCATCTCGGCATAAATTACGCTATGGACTTTGCTCCCGCGTTTGAATCGGGCGGCGCGGGACTTTGTACCACCTTGGATGATTATGCCAAGTTTGCAACCATGCTTTTAAACGGCGGCGAGCTTAACGGCAAGCGCATACTGTCTCAAAGAGCGGTTAAATATATGACTTCGCCCAGCCTTATGCCGTGGCAGATGAGAGAATTGGGCGAGCACTGGCGCGGACTTTGCGGCTTCAGCTATGGCAATCTGATGAGAAACTGTGTAGACCCCGGACAGGCGCATTACTTCGTGGAAAAGGGCGAATACGGCTGGGACGGCTGGCTTGGCTGCTACTTTGCAAACTGCCCCGAATCCGGTCTTACCATCCTGATGGGAATGCAAAGGGTGGACTGCGGCACAAGCTCGCTCACCCGCAAGCTTGTCAACGCAATCAGGAGCGAGCTTGGGTGACGATAGAGGAATATAAGCGCAACCCATGCGGCTCGCTGTCGATCCCATATTGGAAGAATAAGCTGATTTCCGTGCCCGAAAGCATTAAAATCGTCCATGACAGAGAGTTTGACAGCAGCCTTTTGGAAAATTATAACGATACGCGATACTTCCGCCTTAAGCACGACCTGAAGCAAATTCCCAAGTGCGATATCGGCGAATACCGCTTGAATACCATCTCGCCGGACAGCTTTGGCAAGCTTGCAGATATGATAAACGTTTCCTACACCCATTCGCAGATAAGCGTGTTTGAGGATGATGTAAAGGGCTGGACGGCTAACGCAACATACCGCCCCGAGCTTTGGATAGGCGCATACCACGGCGGCAGGCTTGTAGGCTCAGCCGTTTCGGAGTACGATTCCGAAGCTGGCGAGGGGATTATCGAGTGGTTACAGGTGCTTCCTAAGTACAGGGGTAAGGGCATAGCCTCCGCGCTGATATGTCGCTCGCTGGAGATTATGAGCGGCTTTGCGGAGTTTGCAACGGTATCGGGTGAGTGTGATAACGTCACCAATCCCGAAAAAACCTACCGCCGCTGCGGATTTTACGGCGGCGACATCTGGCACATCCTGATAAAAAAATAAAGCCTCAGCTTGGTATACATCAATGTATATCAGGCTGATTTTATACGCAAATTTTCTCCTGACTGTCACAATAATCATATGTTTTCCATTGAAAAACATCGAAAAAAGTGATATTATTTAACTGAAATATTATGTATCATGGAGCTGATCAGGTGAGTCATTTTATAGAATTTGATAATGTAAGCAAGGTCTACGATATGGGCGAGGTTAAGATAAACGCCCTTTCCGGAGCAAGCTTTACAATAGAAAAGGGTGAGCTTTGCGTTATTGTGGGACCTTCCGGCGCGGGCAAGACCACCCTTTTAAATATACTCGGCGGCATGGACAGCCTTACAAGCGGCAGGGTGCTTATCGACGGCGAGGAGATATCCGCCTACCCACGGCGCAAGCTGACTACCTACCGGCGGTATGATGTTGGATTTGTATTCCAGTTTTACAACCTGATACAAAACCTTACCGCCCTTGAAAACGTGGAGATGGCAACCGAAATCTGCCGCAACCCGCTCGACCCTGCCGAGGTAATAGAGCACGTTGGCTTAAAGGACAGAGCAAAAAACTTTCCGGCGCAGCTTTCGGGCGGCGAGCAGCAGAGGGTGTCTATCGCAAGGGCGCTTGCAAAAAATCCCAAGCTTCTTTTGTGCGACGAGCCGACGGGCGCGCTTGATTACGTAACCGGCAAGCAGGTTTTAAAGCTTTTGCAGGACACCTGCCGCGCCAAAGGTATGACAGTAATTATCATCACCCACAACTCGGCGCTTACAGCCATGGCAGACAGGGTGATAACCGTTAAAAACGGAACGGTCATAAGCCAGCAGAAGAACGAAAAGGCGGTTCCGGTTGAGGACATCGAGTGGTAAGAAGACTAAGGGAGATTTATAATGCTTTTTAAATCGGTTTTAAGGACAATTAAAAAGTCTTTCGGAAGATATCTTGCAATTCTTGCCATTATCGCTCTGGGAGTCGGCTTTTTCTCCGGATTAAGGGTCAGCGAAACCGCAATGATTAAAACCGCAGACGACTATCTGAATGAGCTGAACCTGTACGACGTCCGCCTGATAAGCACCCTTGGACTTACCGACGAGGACGTTGAAGCATTTTCTGAGCTAAAAGGCGTTGACAAGGCTTACGGCTCGGTTAGCGCGGACTTTATCTATCTTACCGACAGCGGCTCCGACTCGGTTCTTCATGCGCATATGCTGCTTGACGGCGCAAACGGGGTGGACGTGGTGTCCGGAAGACTGCCAAAAAGCCCTAACGAGTGCGTTTTGGATAATCTCCACTCTGCCGGAAGCAGCGTTGGGGATAAGATAGTCCTTTCGGAAGACAACTCGCAGGACACCTTTGACACATTTGCATATGATGAATATACCGTGGTGGGACTTGTAAACTCCTCGGAATACATCAATTTTGAGAGAGGAACAACCTCGCTGGGCAGCGGCTCGGTTTCGGGGTATGTTTATATGCTGCCGGAGGGCTTTACAACCGACTACTACACCGAAATATACCTCACTCTGCCGCAAAGGGGCGAGATATATTCCGAAGAATACGAAGCTCAGCTGGTGTCGCTTAAAACCTCGGCTGAAACGCTTCTGCGCGAAAGAGCGGATATGCGCTACGACAAGCTTTTGCGTGACGGCGAAAAGGAAATAGCCGACGCTCAGGCTGAGCTTGAGGATAAATCAATCGAGCTTGCAGACGCCAAGCTTGAACTGGACGACGGCTGGGAGACTTATCGCAGCGAGAAATCAAGAATAGAGTCGGAGCTTGCCGACGCTAAAGAGGAGCTTGACAAAGCCCGCGCCGAGCTGGACGATTCGTGGGCAAAGCTTAAAGCCGCCAAGGCTGACCCGATCGGGGAAATCCCAGAAGTCGCCGCCGAGCTTGAAAAGTACGAATCCGAGCTTAAAAAGGGCTGGGAGGATTACGAAAAGGGTCTGGCAGAGTATCAAGAGCAAAAGGCAAAAGCCGAAGCCGAGCTTGCGGATAATCAAGCCGCGCTCGACAAGGCTCAGTCGGATATAAACGAGGCGCGGCAGAAGTATCAAAAAGAGCGCAAATCGGCAGACGCTCAGCTTGAAGAGTCAAAGCGGCAGCTTGAAGCTGCAAAGGCTCAGATTGAGGAGATGAAGGCAAGCATTGCCGCTCTGCCGCCGTCGGCATATATTCAGATTCAGACAGGTGCGGCGGTTTTGAACGCCACCGAAAGCGGGTACAACAAGGGTCTTGCGGAATACGAAGCCGCATACGCCGCCGCTCAGCAAAAGTATGCCGAAACCGAAGCACAGCTGAACGCCGCTCAGGCTGAGGTTGACGGCAGCCGTATTGTGCTGCAAACCGCCCGCGAGGACGCAAAAGCTAAGCTTGCAAAGGCTGAATCGGAGCTTAACGAAGCGCGCAATACTCTTGAATCATCCCAAAAAGAGATAGACAAAATCAAGGCTGACCCTATGGCTGAGATGCCGGAAATCAAGGCTCAGCTTGAAGATTCCGAGTCCGAGCTGGCAGAAGCCGAAAAGACTTATCAGGAAAAGCTTAAAGAGTACAACGACGGCTGCACCGAAGCGCAAGAGGGCTTTGCTGACACCGAAGCCGAGCTTTCAGACGCTCAGGCGGAGTACGACGACGGCGTTATAAAGCTTTCGGAGGCAAGGTCGGATATCGCGGAGGCTGTTAAGGAGCTTGCCGAGCTTAAGAAAGCCTCAATCTATTCGCTGGATAGGCTTACCAACATAGGATATGCCAGCTTGGAGAACGATACCTCCATAGTTTCGGGAGTTGCAAAGGTGTTTCCGCTGTTCTTCTTCCTTGTGGCGGCGCTGGTGTGCATAACCACCATGACCCGCATGGTAAGCGAAAAGCGAACCGAAAACGGCGTTTTAAAGGCTATGGGCTATGGCGACACAGCAATTATCTCGCAGTACCTGATCTACGCCGGAAGCGCTTCGGCAGTGGGCTGCATACTTGGGTTCCTGCTTGGCTCGCGGCTTATGCCTATGGCTTTATGGCAGGTCTACAAAATAATGTATGCCATAAACAGACCGGTGGAGTTTGTGCTCGACTGGAAGCTGTTTGCCGTCTGCGCGGGAATGTATCTTTTATGCTCTCTGGGAGCGACATGGCTTGTATGCCGCAGAGATTTGCAGGAGAATGCAGCCTCGCTGATACGTCCCAAATCTCCAGCAGCGGGCAAAAGGATATTGCTTGAGCGAATCGGATTTATCTGGAAGCACGTTAAATTTCTGCACAAGGTCTCCATTCGCAACATCCTGCGATACAAAAAGCGTATGGTTATGATGATAATAGGAATAGGCGGCTGCACCGCGCTGCTGCTGACAGGCTTTGGCCTGCATGACTCCATCAGCGACATCGTATACAAGCAGTTTGGAGATATTTTCCTGTACGACGTCTCCATCACGGTAAAGGATGCCGCCAAGGCAGAAAGCGGGGCTTTGGCAGACGTCCTGGCAGACGGGG
>USEH01000136.1 GCA_900553675.1 uncultured Ruminococcus sp.
GCAATGCAGTGCGCAAGCTGCGAGAGAAAGCCTATCATCTCGTCGTGCTTTTCGGCTGTGGTAACGGTTATTCTGCCTATGCCGGTGGGCTTTAAAAGCTCCTTTATGCGGCTCAAAAGCTTAATATCGTCAAAATCCGGAGGGACTATTACCATCGGCGCATTTACAAACATATTCGCGCGGGCATATTTCAGTCCGGAATACTGAGTTCCTGCCATGGGATGCCCGCCAACGAAGGTGAATCCGTACTTTTTGGCAATCCTGAACCCCTCACGGCAGATGATTCTTTTTGTGCCGCAGCAATCTATAACTATCGGCTTTTTGCTGAAGTGCGGACCCATTTTCTCCATCCACTCGATTGAAGCTTCGGGGTAGAGGCTTACAAGCACGATATCGCATTCGCCGAGATTCTCAGCCGTAAGCTCTGCGCTGATTATCTCGCTGATTTTTGCAAACTCGGTTACAGACTTTGTTCTGTTCCATGCATAAACTGTGTGACCTGCCTCTTTATAGGCTTTGGCAAACGACCCGCCGATAAGTCCTAAACCGACGATTCCTACTGTCATATCAATTCATTCCTTTTATAATAAGGTAAAATACAAATTACTTGATGATCTCTCTAACCGCTTCAACCTTCTTGACAAGTGCGGCGTATTCTTCCGGCTTAAGCGACTGCGCACCGTCGCAAAGGGCGTGCATGGGGTCGTTGTGAACCTCGATTATAAGACCGTCCGCGCCGGCGGCTGTGGCTGCCAACGCCATCGGAGGAACAAGTCTTGACATACCGGTGGCATGACTGGGGTCGGCAATAACAGGAAGGTGCGAAAGCTCCTTAAGCATAGGTATCGCGGAGATGTCCATAGTGTTTCTGGTGTAGTCGCTGTAGGTGCGTATTCCTCTTTCGCAGAGAATGATGTTTTCGTTGCCGCTTGACATGATGTATTCCGCGCTCATCAAAAGCTCTTTAAGGGTGTTTGCAAGACCTCTCTTTAAAAGTATAGCCTTGTTGGTTTTGCCAAGTTCCTTTAAAAGGTCGAAGTTCTGCATATTTCTTGCGCCGACCTGCAAAACGTCTACGTCCTCGAACAGCGGAAGATCGGAAACGCTCATAATCTCGGTTACTATCGGAAGACCTGTTTCCTCGCGCGCAATTTTTAAAAGCTCGATTCCCCTGCCCCTCAGACCTTGGAAGTCATAGGGCGAGGTTCTGGGCTTAAATGCTCCGCCGCGCATCATGTTGGCTCCTGCAGCCTTAACGGCTTTTGCAACGCAGACTATCTGCTCCTCGGTTTCTACCGAGCAGGGACCCGCTATCATGCAGAAATTGCCGCCGCCGATTTTCACGCCCTTAACGTCTACAACGGTATCCTCGGGGTGGAATTTGCGGTTGCAGCATTTAAAGGATTCCGAAACCCTTGTTACCGACTCGACTATATCAAGGCTTTCTATCAAGTCTTTGTCTACCTTGCTGGTGTCTCCTATAAGACCCAGAACAGTGCTGTATTCGCCCTCGGAGATGTGCACGCCTATGCCCATTCCCTTAAGCCAGTCTATAAGCTGCGCTCTTTTTTCCTCGCTGACGTTTCTTTTAAGTGCTACTACCATTTTATTTCGTTCCTTTCATATGGAGCCGGACGTTTTATCCGGCTTGATTTTTTGTTACAAAACAAAAGCCGCACAAGTTGTAACCTGTGCAGCCAATACAAAGCGTTAAAAGAATTTTTGCAACACAAATTACCTTTACATCTGAAAATCAAACAGCGGTAAAGTAAAAGTAATATGCATAGCCAAAATCAAAAATGTTCAACATAGTGATTTTCTCCTATAGCGCTTAATTTCATGAGACAATTATAACATACGTTTCGGATTTGTCAAGTGTTTTTTATAAATTTAAAGTGGAAAAGTGAAGAATCTCCATCCTATACAAAAAATCAATGCAATAATCACAATAAATCATTGAAAAAAATAATAAAAGAATGTATTCTTGAGTTATGAAATTAACTCATACAACTCATGGAGGCATATACATGAAAACCATTTTACTTTACACAAGAGAGCCGCTCGATTCTGCTATCTACGACCCCAAGCTTGCCTACAGTATGCATATAGCATTAAAGACCGAATCGGGATACACCGCTCTCAACCACAATTCCGGCGTGTTCTTTGCAAAAGCCACCGAAAACGCAGACGGCACACTCAATTCAAAGACCCTGCGTTCGCCCATAGCCTTTAAGCTTACCGACGGCGGCTATGGAATCATGGCAGTTCGCACCAACGAAATCGGCAATACCGATAACGAAAGCATTGGAAGCGTTTTAGTCGCCAGAACCGACGACTTTATCTCCTACACCGAAATAGGTCTTTTAAAGCTGAGCGATTCCGAAATCCAAGCCGTCAGCTGCAAATACTGCGAGAACGGCAAGGCTTACAAGGTATGCTACACAACCGAAGACGGCTGCAAAATCTTCAAACTGACCGACTTCGACTCTCTTTCGGGTGTGCCTGTTGACAGCTGCCCGGGCGGATGCGAGGTAACCGTCCCCGAAGTAAGCTGTGATATCGAGGGTGCGCGCCCAAGCTGCGAGATTGAGGTGTCCGACGAAATTGCCGACCGCCTTGTAAAAAAGCTGACAACTCCCGTAAACGTTGAAATGAGAGTTCCTGCCGAAACTGACGTTAAGTGCGCTGGATGTGTCGGCAAGATAACCGCAACGGCTGTATATTCCGACGGCTCGACCGACGAAAAACGGGTAGACTGGGATATCAGCGGCATTGACTTTAATAAGCCTGGAAAATATGAGATTTGCGGCAGAGTTCATCAGGACCACTTCGAGTTTCCCATCGCCACCAACCGCGCCGACCCCTGCGTTGCAAGATGGCATGGCAAATACTACTTCATTGCCACCAACGACGCCGACGGCAACCACACTTTATATATACGGTGCGCGGACAGCATCCCCGAGCTTGTAAACGCCCCTGAAACGCTTTTGCTGGATTCCAATACCTATGAGGACATCGGCGGACTTTTGTGGGCGCCCGAGTTCCACGAGATAAACGGCAGACTTTATATCTTCCACGCGGCAACCCCGGGCGAGTTCTTCCGTGAGGAAAGCCACATCATGGAGCTGCGCGAGGGCGGAGACCCAATGGTAAGAAGCGACTGGTCGCGTCCTCAAAGAATAGTCAAGGCGGACGGAAGCGAGCTTTGCGAAGCCGGCAAGGTCATCACCCTTGACATGACCTGCTTTGAGTGGCAGGGCGAATACTATGTTATCTGGTCGCAAAGACAGTTTTTGCCTGTGGATCAGGGCGCATGGCTTTATATCGCAAAGCTTAACCCCGATCACCCCCGCAGACTTTTAACCGAGCCGGTGGTGCTTTCAAAGCCCGACTACGGCTGGGCAAACAATCACACCTTTGTTGATGAGGGTCCCTTCTCACTTATCAGGGGCGACAAGCTTTGGATATCCTTCTCAAGCGCGGCGGTGGATTCAACATATGTTGTGTCCTTCCTTTCGATAGACAAGGGCAAGGATCTGCTCGTCAGGGAGAATTGGACGAAAGCAAACTTTCCATCCATGACCTCGCGCTGCGTTGAGGGCGAGTTCGGCACCGGTCACAACGCATATGTCATCGACGAAGACGGCAAGGTATGGAACACCTACCATGCAAGACCGGGAATCGACGCTCCCCGCTCAAGCGGAATAAGAAGAGTACATTTCAACGTCTACGGAGAGCCAGTTTTAGATATGACCGAGGAAATGGACATCAAGCCGGAGCTCAGAGACGTTAAAACCATAATTAATGTTAAATAATTATTAATAAAGGAGCTGACGCATATGCTATACGCTTTTCCACCAAAAAGCAGAGAAATCACCGATTACAAGCTTGAAGGCAACATTCTTTACTTGTATTCTGAAGCAGTAAAGCACAGGATCATCCCGATTGCCGAGGATATCGCCCGCATAAGCTGCACCGATACGGAAAGCTTTGATTCAGGCGAAAAGTCCGGAGTGATCCTGAAAACCGTTTCGGACGGCTGGAAGCTCAGTGCCGACAGCGATACTCTGACCTTTTCGTCAGCCGCACTGTCAATAGCAATTGACCGCAAAACCGCTTCGTTCTGCTATTCTGACGGCGAAGGCAGGATGCTGCTGCGTGAAAAAAAGCGCGATGCCAAGGAGCTTGACGGCTTTACAGCTTACAAGCGGGAGGCTTCCACAAAGGAAAGCGTTAAGACCGCGGACGGCGAAAAGACCGTAGTCACCGACGGCAAAAAAATCGAGTGGGGCAGGCTCTGCCACACACGGCTGAACCTCTGCTTTGACGACGGCGAGGCGTTATACGGCTTGGGTCAGCACGAGGAAGGCTTTATGAACCTTCGCGGAAAGACGGTTTATGTCTATCAGGCAAACCGCAAAATCGCAATTCCTATGCTTGTTTCCTCCAAGGGCTGGGGAATGCTTTTCGACACCTACAGCCCGCTTATCTTCAACGACAACGAATACGGAAGCTATGTTTACACCGAAGCCGACCGCGAAATGGACTTCTACTTTATAAGCGGCGGCAATCCCGACGGCGCAGTAAAGGGCTACCGTAGGCTTACCGGAAAGGCTGCAATGCTTCCGAAATGGGCGTTCGGCTACATTCAGTCGCAGGAAAGATATGAAAGCTTTGACGAGATTATCTCCACCGTCAAGGAGTTCCGCAAACGTGATATCGGCATGGACTGCATAGTTCAGGACTGGTGTTCTTGGCCGGACAATATGTGGGGACAGAAATCATTCCACCCTGTCCGCTACTCCGATCCCGCGGAAAACATCTCGAAAATACATGAGCTAAATGCTAAATTCATGCTTTCAATATGGCCGAATCCCAGTAACACCGCACCGGATTACAAAGAATTCTCGGAAAAGGGCTTTATGATAGAGACAGACGACTATTACAACGCCTTCAGCTCGGAAGCCCGCGATCTCTACTGGAAGCAGGTGCGGGAAAATCTGTGGAAATACGGCGTTGACGCATGGTGGTGCGACAATTCCGAGCCTTATGCGCCTGAGTGGAACCACATAGTCCGCGCCTGCGAGGGCAGAGCATATGAGGAGTTCGTCGCCGCCGCCAACGACAGATTCGACCCCGATAAGCTGTGCGAATACCCATTCCGCCACGCTCAGGCTCTTTATGAGGGTCAGAGGGGCGAAACGGACGAAAAGCGCGTGGTAAATCTTACAAGATGCGCCTACACCGGAAGCCAGCGATTCGGCACAATACTGTGGTCGGGCGACACCTCTGCCACTTGGGACACCTACGCCAAGCAGATAGCCGCAGGACTGAATTTCTGCGCTTCGGGACTTCCCTACTGGACTATGGACATCGGCGGATTCTTTGTTAAAAAATCGGTAAACTGGTACTGGGACGGCGACTATGACAACACCGTTTCCGACCCCGCATACAGGGAACTATATGTAAGATGGTTCCAGTGGGGTGCATTCCTGCCCATCTTCCGCGCTCACGGAACCGACTGCCACCGCGAGCCTTGGGCGTTTGAGGACAAAAACGATATGCGCTTCTACAACGCCTTAGTCAAGGTAAATCACTTAAGATATACGCTCCTGCCTTACATCTATTCCGCCGCCGCAAACGCTTATTTTGAGGACGGCTCGATAATAAGACCTCTTGCATTTGAATATCCCGAGGACGAAAAGGTTCAGGACATCAAAAATCAGTATATGTTCGGCGCGGACATGATGGTGTGTCCGGTTACAAGACCTATGTACTTTGACGCTGACGGCGAAATTGCAAAGCCCGACTTAAACGTTTCGGTTTATCTTCCCGAGGGCGGATGGTACAGCCTTTCAACCGGCGAATACTTCGAGGGCGGAAAGTATATAAGCGTCTGCGCACCTCTTGACGAGATTCCCGTGTTTGTTAAGGCAGGCTCAATTATTCCCTTCGCTTCATACAAGCCTTATGCTCAGGCGGAGGACGATATCACGCTGACGGTATTCCCCGGCAAGGACGGCGAAACGGCTCTTTATGAAGATTCCGGCGACGGCTACGGCTACGAAAACGGCGAATACAAGCTGACAAAAATTATCTGGCACGATTCCGAAAGACGGCTTGAAGTGTCGGACGGCAGAACA
>USEH01000137.1 GCA_900553675.1 uncultured Ruminococcus sp.
TTCCGATAGTAGACGATCTCATGGAACACGGCTACGTCACAGGTCGACCGATGATAGGCATAAGCGGCGAGGATATAACCTATATAATGTCGCTTTACTACAGACTTCCGCAGGGCGTATGCGTAAGATTCATCACACCCGAATCGGGAGCAGAGGCTGCCGGAATCAAGGCGGGAGATATCATAATCGGCGTAAACGACAGCTCGATAAGCACTATGGACGAGCTGACCGAGGCTAAAAACCAATTTTCCGCCGGCGACACCATCACCCTGAACATCTACAGAGACGGCGTAAGCATGAATGTCACAGTAGTTCTTAGCGAGACTACCAACGGCAGTTCCAATTGATTTTATTAAAGGGTATCGGCGCAGGAAGCCAACAGGTCTAATGCGCTAACATATACACAGATTTAAAGGCAACACGGTGCGGATTAAGCCATACAGCTTGCCGCATTCTACCTATAAACGCAGACACAAGATTTATTTGTCTGCCGCAATGGATACCGAGGGCTTCGGGGCAGCCCTGTAAATTTCATGCCCCATCCACCTGCAAGTGCAAAGCGACCGGTGCATACACGGCTTGAGCGAATACCAATATCACCGATTGCTAAGCTTTTTCATATTTTTCCCTTTCTTAGCCAAAGAGCCGGAAGCAGTTCGGCTCTTTGGCACCCACCCCTAAGCTAAAATGCTGCGGGGCGGACGATTAATTTGCCATCCTCAATATGTTGTTTTCTAATTTCCCCTCAGTCAGACCCTGCTGTTCCCCAACAGCGGGGTCTGACGCCTTTTGTGCGTCTGACGACGCAGTTAAAAGATAAGAGAGAAGAGAGAAAAGATGAGGTATCGGCTTCGCCGATTTTATTTTAGAAGCGGCTTTCGCCGCTGTGCGCTGCGTTTCCTGCGGAAACGTTTGCTTTGGAAACGTTTGCTTCTGTTTTCAAAAAATTAATTTGATTTTTCAGATAAAGTATGTTATACTGTAAATCAGCAATACAAATGGGCTGATTTATGCAGATATGCTGCCCGAAAAGGAGGATACTACCGTGGCAAAACAGGAAAAACGCATAGACACCAAGCGCGCTCCCAACAAGCCCAGACCCTATCTTATGCCGATAGAGTGGGGCGGGGCGCTTCCGATGACGATGAGCGCAAAGGCAAAGATAAACAAAATCAACACCGAGGGCTTAAAGCCGCCCTACCTTATTCTTTGCAACCACGCCTCGTTCATAGATTTCCCGATAGTCGTAAGGGCGATATTCCCTCACCGCTGCTCTTGGGTAATATCGGTCGAGGAATTTGTCGGAAGAGACTGGCTTATGCGCGGCGTCGGCGGAATATATAAGCGCAAGTTCACTCAGGATCTGTCGGTTGTTAGGCATATCCTCACCGTTTTAACCCGTCAGAAGCTCTGCTGCACCATATATCCCGAAGCAAGATATTCCCTTGCCGGTATCAACGAGCAGATAGACGGCGCACTGGGCAAGCTTGCAAAGAAAGCCAAATGTCCGGTAGTCGTATGTATATCAAGAGGCAACTTCCTGCGCTCTCCTCAGTGGTGCAAGCACCCCTACAGAAAGGTTCCGATCGAGTCCGACTTTATCCAGATAGTCACCCGCGAGGAGGCGGTAACCCTTTCGGCGGCTGAAATCCAGCGCAGAATAGAGCAGGCTTTTGTCTATGACGACTATGCCTATCAAAAGGAAAAGAAGATTGTAATAGATTCGGCTGTGCGCGCGCAGAATATACATAAAATTCTTTATCAGTGCCCCGTCTGCGGCAAGGAATTCACCACCAATTCCGAGGGCACAAGGATATGGTGCGAGCATTGCGGCGCAAGCTGGGAGATGAACGTTTATGGCGAGCTTAAGCGTGAAAACGGCGAGGATGTTTTCACCCACGTTCCCGACTGGTACCGCTGGGAGCGCGAAAACGTCCGCAAGGAAGTCGAAAGCGGCAAATATCACTTTGAGGACGATGCAAGGCTTGAAAAGATAATCAACGCCTCCACCGGATTCAGGGTAATAGGAAACGTCAAGCTTATCCACGACGAAAACGGCTTTACCATGAAGGGACATTTCGACGACGGCGAAACCTTCGAGTTCAACCGCAACGTCTCCTCAATGCGCTCGGTTCACATCGAATACGATTTCAAGGGCAGGGGAGACGCAATTGACCTTGCCACGTTGGAAGACACCTATTTCGTATTCCCGCTGACGGCGAAAAATATATTGACAAAGCTTCACTTTGCCACCGAGGAGCTTCACATTCTGGACCAGAAGCGGAAAAAACAGGCTCTTGTGGCGAATAAGGCGGAATAATTTTCGCACTGCGCACATAATAATCACAACGCTGTGCAATATTTTCCGCAAACAAATTGTATTATATGCAGACGGCGGACATTTCCCGCCGTTTTGTATGCAATAAACTAATTTATCAGAACAAAACACTATCAATTTAAAGGAGTACATTAAAATGAAAAAATTATTTGCAATAGCACTCGCAGCAGTAATGCTTGCGTCCCTCGCCGCCTGCGGCAACACCCCTGTGGACACGCCGGACGCCACCGACGCTCCCGACAGCAATCCCTCGGTCACCGATTCCGGAGACACAACCGACGAGGTTGTCGACGAAGAGGCGCCTGTATCAGCTGATGTCAAGCCGATTGACCTTTTAAACACCGTGTGGTCAGGCTATGCCGAGGATGAAAAGTTTGCGGCAGCCGGCGGAGAGAATATGGACGGTCCAGGTGAAATGACCGGCGACTTCGGCAGCGCAGAAACGATAGAAAACGTGCTTCTGCTTCCCGCCGCGGACTTTGAAAAGGTTTCGGATACCGCCTGCCTTATGCATATGATGAATGCAAATACATTTACCTGCGGAGTTTATAGCGTTGTTGATTCTGCCGATACCGAAACGATTACTTCGGATATCAAGGATAAGATAGTCAATAATCAGTGGATGTGCGGATTCCCGGAGAAGATGTTTGTCGCCACATATAATAATTGCATTATCAGTGCGTTTGGTAACGGTGAGATTATGGATATGTTCAAGGCAAAGCTTACGGAGGCTTATCCCGAAACTGAATTTGTTTACGAGGAAGATTTAATCTAATCCAAACAAGTTCTAAAAAGCACAAAACTAAAAGCTTTAGATCCAGCCTTTCTCGAAAGGCTGGCGAGGGTCAAGGGGCGAGGAGCCCTTGCAGGGTTAAGGGGCAGCGCCCCTTACCGCTCCCCACAGGGAGCGGAACCCCCTGCGCAAGCGAAACGCAGGAAGGGGAGAAGCATTAATTTCGGTCTGACGCCCGAAATAAATGCAAACAGTCCAGTGGACTGTTTTTTCGTGAGGAAACCCTCGTCGGGGGTTTCCCTATGGGCGTGCGAAGCACGTCCATCCCTGCACAAATCTGCAAGTCAATACAAACCTCTGATATATAGCCAAACCCCGACATCCAACAACATCATCCATCAACCCAAAAAAGACAGGTGCCACCATGCTTTTCTCCTCCATCCCATTCATCTACTACTTCCTGCCCTGCACTCTGGCAGTGTACTTCCTCATCCCAAGCCGCTTTAAAATATCCACCAAGCTTAAAAACCTGTGGATAATGCTTACAAGCTTCTTCTTTTACGGCTGGGGCGAGCCTAAATACCTGCTGGTAATGCTGGCTTCCATCACTCAGGGATATGTCTTCGGGCTGCTTATCGAGCGGTTCCGCGATAAAAAGAAGCTCTCGCGGCTGCTTTTGATTCTTTCCTGTGTGATAAGCTTGGGCGTGCTGGGCTACTGCAAATACGCCGACTTTTTTATTTCAAGCTTCAATTCGGTGTTCCGCACATCGCTCCCGCTGCTTAAAATCGCCCTGCCGATAGGAATAAGCTTTTTCACCTTCCAGATAATAAGCTACGTCGCAGACGTCTGCCGCGGCGAGGTTAAGGCGCAGAAAAGCTTTATAAACCTTGCGGCGTATATCTCGATGTTCTCCCAGCTGATAGCGGGACCCATCGTCCGCTATTCCGATATAGCCGAGCAGCTTGAAAGCCGCAAACATACCGTTTCGGGATTCTCCTTGGGCGTGCGCCGCTTTGTAATCGGTCTTTCCAAAAAAATGCTGATAGCAAACATAATGGGCGAGCTTTGCACTGTCTTTAAGGATTCGCCCTCCAAATCGGTGCTGTTTTTCTGGACTTACGCCCTTGCCTACGCTCTGCACGTCTACTTCGACTTCTCCGGCTACAGCGACATGGCAATAGGTCTTGGAAAAATCTTCGGCTTTGATTTCTGCGAAAATTTCAACTACCCCTATATTTCGGGCAGCATAACCGAGTTCTGGCGCAGATGGCATATCTCGCTCGGTTCGTGGTTCCGCGACTACGTCTATATCCCGCTGGGCGGGAACAGAGTCTCAAAGCCAAGATGGATTTTCAACATCTTCGTGGTCTGGTTCTTAACCGGACTCTGGCACGGCGCGGCGTGGAACTTTGCGGTCTGGGGGCTTTTGTATGCAGTCCTGCTTATGAACGAAAAGCTTTGGGGACTTAATCTCCTCAAAAAGTCAAAAATCATCAGCCACGCCTATGTCATACTGTTCACGCTTGTAGGCTTTGTGATTTTCGACTCTGCAACACTTTCACAGGCAGTCGGCGTGATATCATCAATGTTCGGCTTCGGGGGATATCCCGCCGCGACGTTTGAAACTTTGTACTACCTGAAAAGCTACGCCGCCGTCTTCGTAATAGGCATAATAGGCTCAACCCCTCTGCCCCGCGTGATAATCTCAAAAATAAAAGCTTCCAAGGCAGGGAAGCGGATAGTAAATCTTTCAGAGCCGATAGTCCTGATTCTTTTGCTGGCAGTCTGCACCGCCTACATGGTGGACGGCGCGTTCAATCCGTTTTTATACTTCAGATTCTGATAAGCAGGAGGTAAGAGTTCAATATGTCTGAAAAAGCTAAAAACTATGTTGTAACCCTGCTTTTCTGCGGGTTTATCGGAATACTTATGCTGCTTATGCTCCTACTGCCCGATGAGGATATATCAAAGAGCGAGCGCAGAAAGCTTGCCCAGCTTCCCGCCATATCGTTTGAAAGCGTTGCTTCGGGCGAATTTATGTCGGGCTTTGAGACCTACTCGGTAGATCAGTTCCCCGCAAGAGACTCCTTCCGCCGCTTAAAGGCGATAACAAGCTTCTACGCCCTTGGTCAAAAGGACAACAACGGTATATTCATAGCGGGCGGTCAGGCTTCGCGCTTGGAATATCCCAAAAATCAAGAATCGATGGAATACGCCGTCGGCAGGATAGAAAACATCTATAACCTTTATCTTAAGGACAAGGACGTAAACGCCTATCTCTGCATAATCCCCGACAAAAACCGCTATATCGCCGCCAAAAACGGCTATCCCAGCCTTGATTACGAGGATTTCTCAAAGCAGATATCCTCCGCCGTAAGCGAATACGCACAAAACATAGAGATAAGCGACCTTTTGGAGGCGGACGACTACTTCTCCACCGACATCCACTGGCGTCAGGAAAAGATTATCGACGTCGCCCAACGGCTGGCAGAGAAGATGGACACCCCGTTCGGCAAGGATTTCGAGGAGGTCACCCTTGATATCCCGTTCTGGGGAGTGTACGCAGGGCAGTCGGCTCTGCCGCTTAAGGCGGACGAGATTAAGTATATAACCAGCCCCGCAATAGAGTCCGCCACAGCGTTCGACTACGAGTCAAACGCGGAAATCCCGATATACAGCATGGAGCTTGCCGAGGGCAGAGACCCATATGAAATGTATCTCTGCGGCTCAAAGTCGCTGATAACCATTGAAAATCCCGACGCGCTTAGCGATAAGGAGCTTGTCATCTTCCGCGATTCCTTCGGCTCCACCCTCGCGCCCCTGCTCATAGACAGCTACAAAAAAATAACGCTCGTAGATATAAGATATCTGCAAAGCGGGTTTGTAGGCAGGTTTGTTGATTTCAACAATCAAGACAATGGCGGGCTGGATGTGCTGTTTTTGTACAGTGTGCCTGTCCTTAACAATAGCTCCACCATGAAATAAATGCGGACTACCGCCCGCAGATAAAAGAGAAAAGAGAAGAGAGAAGAGAGAAAAGATGAGGTGTCGGCTTGCGCCGA
>USEH01000138.1 GCA_900553675.1 uncultured Ruminococcus sp.
CAAAACAATAGTACGGAAATAACAAGGTTCGAGCCGTCAGCTTTTTCCTTCACCCCTTTGCCCCTTTTCCGCACTTTTGACTGCCTGCAAGCTTTCGCGTTCGCTGGCTTGATTTTACTGCCGTTCCTCGGTGGTTGTTTCGTTCGCCCAGACCGTGGTTTGTGGTTCTTCTATTGCTTTGATAATCGTACTTTAGTTCCTCGAAGAGATACTTTGTTGGTGGCTGTGCTTTTGTCCTTTTCTATTTTTTATTTTTGGCTTTTTAAAAATTAATTTTGGAGGTTTGATTATGGGTAGGATTCGATTTGAGAATGATTCTATTTTATTTGAGAGGCGGGATGAGACTGTTCTTATTGAGCCTTATGGGCTTAATTGCTTGCGTGTGCGCGCTTCTAAGAATGCTCGGCTTTCGGACGAGAAGTGGACGCTTTTAGACGCTAAGGACAACTCTCAGCCGGAGATATCGGGCAACGAGAGGCATGCTTGTCTTAAAAACGGCGACATCAGCGTGGACATTTCCACCACCAACGACTGGGGCGGCGAGCTTGTCTTTAAGCGCAAGGGGAAGGTAATTCTTTCCACCAGGAACTACGGCGACTACTCCATGCGCTATCTTCACACCGAGGGCGACAACTACCGCATTCGCTACGCCTTTAACGCCAACCACGGCGAGCACATCTACGGCTTGGGTCAGGAGCAGGAAGACGCTTTTGACCGCGTGGGAACTACAACCGAGCTTCAGCACTACAACACCAAGTCGGTAATCCCTATGTACTATTCCTCTCTGGGATACGGTTTCCTATGGAACAATCCCGCTCCTGGACGGTGCGAGACTACTCTCAACCACATAATGTGGGTGGCAGACAGTGCTTATCAGGCGGACTACCTTGTGTTTGTGGGAGACACACCCCGCGACGTTATGCGCACCTATGCCGACCTTACCGGCTACGCTCCGATGATGCCTCGCTGGGCGGCGGGCTTCTGGCAGTGCAAGTGCAGGTATGAAACTCAGGACATCCTTTTAAACGTCGCGCGCGAATACAAGCGCCGCGGAATCCCGATAGACGCAATAGTCATAGACTTCTTCCACTGGACGGAGCAGGGCGACCTTAAATTCGACCCCAAGTACTGGCAGGACCCCAAGGCTATGGTAGACGAGCTTAAGGAGATGGGAATCGAACCGGTTGTGTCGGTATGGCCTACAATCAGTCCCAAAAGCGAAAACTGGGGCGAGATGAACGACCGCAACATGCTTGTCCGCACCGAAAACGGTCAGTACCCCACCTTCGACTTCTTCGGCATGATAACCTTTATCGACCCCACCAACCCCGAAACCGCCAAGTTCTACTGGGAAAAGGTAAAGAAAAACTACTACGACTACGGCATCAAGAATTTCTGGCTGGACGAAGCCGAGCCGGAGGTTCACCCGCAGCAGTTTGCAAATCTTAAAATGTACGCTGGCAACGGCGCTCAGGTTGCACTTTTATATCCATATTATTACAACAAAATATTCTACGACGGACTTAAATCCGAGGGCGAAACCGACATCATCTCGCTTACGCGGGCGGCGTATGCCGGAAGCCAGAGGGTTGGCGCGTGCGTTTGGAACGGCGACATTATGTCAAGCTTCTTTGCGCTTAAGCAGTCCATCACCAGCGGTCTTTCAATGGGCATGTGCGGAATACCGTGGTGGAACTCGGATATCGGCGGCTTTTTGTTCGGCGACACCGAATCGGCAAGCTTCCGCGAGCTTTTGGTGAGATGGTTCCAGTTCGGGCTGTTCTGCCCTGTAATGAGGCTTCATGGAACGCGTCTTACGCAGTCGTACTATGTTGACGAAGCCCCCGACGTTATGGTTAAGGGCGGCGGCTACAACGAAATCTGGCACTTTGGCGAGGAGAATTATCCCGTGCTGAAAAAGCTGATTGAGACAAGAATAAAGCTCCGCGATTACACCCTTAGTCTTGCCAAAGACGCCCACGAAAACGGCGCGCCGATGATGCGCCCGATGTTCTTTGAGTTCCCGCAGGACGAGCTTTGCTACACGCTCTGGGACCAGTATATGTACGGCTCGGACATTCTGTTTGCTCCGATTTACAACGAGGGTCAGACCGAGCGCGAAGTATATCTCCCCGAAGGTGAATGGGTGCGCGTTGGCAATCGCGAAAACGACAAGTGCGAATACGCGGGCGGCAAAACGGTTGCGGTTAAGGCTGAGGTCAGCGAGTACATAGCGTTTGTGCGCAAGGGCAGTGAGGTAATCAAAGCCTTTGACGGCGAATAATTTACAGTTGCAGACAGATAATAAGTCCTGTGCGGAAACCGGCAGTGCCGATATCCGTGCAGGATTATTTTTTAAGGAGGACGCTATGCCCAAAAGGATTCTTATAAAGGACACCACCCGCGAAGAGCGCGAGGAGATAGTGCGCAAGGGGCTTTTCTGCGACGCAAACGAATGCGAGAACTGCTCCGCCTGCGGGATGTATGGTGCGGGAGACATGCTGGAAATTTATCAGCCGTATATTGACGGAAAGGAAGAATTGGCGGAGATTAACCAGCGGTTTAAGGGAGGAGTGGTTAGGTAATGCGGCTTGCGCCGCAGATAAGAGAGAAGAGAGAAGAGAGAAAAGAGAAGAGATGTTGTGTCGCCTGACGGCGACGGATTTTTAGATACGGCTTCGCCGTTCGGGATTATGTCTCGGGCGGCGATTTTTTGGGTCGGAACGTTCCGAAATAAAGAGGGTACGATTTCGGAGAGAGGGTACGATTTTATCGGGAGAAAAAACCGTACTATCGTACCCCCTTATACTAATAGATAAGTATTAACAAGATTACAGACAAAATAAAAACATATAATCAAGCGTTAACAACCTGAAAAGTGTTAATTTACAATGATTATATGATTATTTGATTATATAATAGTATTATAAGGCTATTAAAGAGTACTGAATTGCGAATATTTATAAAGTAAAATCTGTCGTTACCATTATTTAGGGGGTACGATAGTACGGTTTTTTCAGTTGTATAATCGTACCCCCTTATGATAACTTAATAAGTCTGAATCCTCTTTCGCGGCTGATTTTTACAGGACATGAATCCGAAGTTGAGCTTTGAATTGTATACCCCAATCTTTCTTCAACTCTGAGTGTAATATCATTAAGCACACACTTCGCCTTTCCGCTAAACCCCTGCGCAAACCTCTCCACAAACTCCCTGAAAGTAGACTGATACGTCCCCTCGGCTATCATCTGCTCAATTCCCGAATAGAACAACTGTTCGTAGTTAACCTCAGCCTTTGCCCTCTTTTGCGCTCTGCGGCTGTTTACCGCCACAACGTAGTCTTCCTCGGTAAGGTCGCTTTCGCCGACTATCCGGTTTCCTGCCGAGCCGATGTTTATTTCCAGCGTTTTGGCAGGGCGGGCGTGGTTGGATTTTATGTGGAACAAAAACCTGCGGTCGGGGCTGCCGTCGCGGAAGTCATTCGTCAAAAGCATAACCGAGCGCGCGGCGTTTACAATATCGCTCGAGCCGCACAAAAGGTCTGCCGCCGACACTATCGACTGCCGCTTGTTAAGGTGCATTAAAAGCACTATGCAGCAGCGGTATTCCTCGGCAACGGTGGCAAGGGTGTGCATAATTTTGCGCACCTGATTCTGGCGCGAAAGGTCGGTAGACTCCCCCACAAAGGCTTGAATAGGGTCGATGTAGACAAGCCGCGAGTGCGTTTCTAAAATCAGCGATTCAACCTTTTCCTTTGCGATAGCACCGCTTAAGTCCATGTTGTACTCATACGAGCTTAGCTTGTCTGTAATCAGCGCGCGCGAGTAGTCCGCCTGAAACAGCGAGCGGTCAAGCCGTGTGCGGATGTCGGCGGCGGTGTCTTCGGCGGATACAAACAGGCAGTTAACCGGCTCGCCGGCACATACGCCGTCGAGGTTGTAGCCCTTTGTCGCCATGGCGATATGTGCGGCTGCCAGCTGACCCTTTCCAACCCCGCCCGAGCCTGCAATGATTGTGATTTCGCCTATCGGAAAGCGCACATCGCCCAATAAAAAATCATGCTCCGCAGGCTCAACATCAGCCGCGGAGACTAAAAACTGCCTGAAAAAGGCATGGGCTTTTTCAATTGTGATAGTATCTTTCATTAATTTTCCTCCTTGACATATTTTTATAGGATTTCTGCAAGAACAAATGTTCTCTACAATTACTATAATACCCTATAAATTGGAGTTTGTCAAGAGAAATTTGGAACAAATGTTCGATTAGGGTGATTTTTTGGACGCAATGCGGCGTGTTGGGGTGTTTGGAAGGAAAACGTCGCCCAAGGAAATCCCTCAGACGGCGAAAGCCGCAACTAAATCCGTCGGCGAAGCCGACTCCTCAACTCGCCGTAAGGCGTGCATCACAGGCGCTTCACCGCAAGGTGAAACGCTGGCATCACTACGAGCGCAAGCGAGTGCATCACCAGCGAAGCGACATCACTTATATAAAGAACTTCCGCCGCAGTGCTTCTCTAATAGGCTTTCCAGCCCACTGTCAGCGTCAAGCACCTTGCCCGCTTTAACCTGT
Organism: uncultured Ruminococcus sp.; assembly: GCA_900553675.1. Taxonomy (GTDB): domain Bacteria; phylum Bacillota; class Clostridia; order Oscillospirales; family Ruminococcaceae; genus Faeciplasma. Next base: position 4,570 of record USEH01000138.1, read on the forward strand.
TCGTCGGCGGCTTCGAGCTTTGAATAGGTGTCCAGCATAAACATTTTCTGCTCGTAAAGCTCCATGCTCATAATAACCATGTCGCCGTAGCCGTTTTTGGTTATAAAAATAGGCTCGTTTGAATCCTTGCACATCTGCGAAATCTCCGCAGTCTTTTTCAAATCTCGTATAGGAATAATCTGAGGCATAACAAGCTCCTCCTTAGTTCTTATTTATGGGATTATTATACCACAATATAGCCACAAAGTCAACATAAGCGGCGTAAACGCCGCAGATAAAAGATAAAAGAGAAGAGAGAAAAGTTGTGAAGTCGGCTAACGCCGACGGATTTAAAAGCGGCTTAGCCGCAAGTCGCAAAGCGACGGCTATGCGCTTCGCGCGATACGTCGCCAACGGCGATTCCACATCTTTTCTCTTTTCTCTCTTATCTCTTATCTGCGGCGGAAACCGCACAGTCATCCCGAAGCACTAAATGAAAAACTTCCGCCGCAACGCTTCTCTCATCGGCTTGCAAGCTCCGATAACAATCAGCAGCACCCCAATCGCCACACAGCATATCAGCGGGTAAAGCGACCAGAACACAAACCTCACCTTAAAGGTTATCCACAAAAACATCTCGATAAGCACGGTGTACCCGCCCACGGCTATCACCGCTCCGCCGGAGATAAAGAAGTACCCCGCGCGGACGTATTTGCATAGCGCTACCACCGCCGTTACTATCACTCCGGCTATCGCCGTTACAGGAAAGCCGAAGCTTAAAAACCAGCCGCCGTTAGTCGTTAGGGATATCAGCAGAAGATACAGCGCTATCGCCGCAAAGGTGCAAGGCACAAATATCACGGGATTCGGGCGCTTGAACCAAAACGGCAGTATCATCGCGATATACACAAGCGCGATTCCCCCAAGCACATAGCCCGACCACGACACTCCGCCGCCAAGGCGCAAATCTATTATCAGCGGAAGCCCCGCTCCTAAGCCGCACAAAACCGTTACCACAAGCATTACTATCCGTCTGACCTGCTTTTTGTCGGCAGCGTAAAATTCGGGATACGGCTTTTCGCCCTCCCCCTGCTTTATGTCAGGATGAAATACAGGGGTGGAGCACAGCGGACAGCACTTTTCACTGTCGCGCAGCTCAACTCCGCAGTTAACACAATACATAATTACCTTCCTTTCCCTTCATACGCTCGGTTCATTACCGCTCGCGAAGCGAGCAATCCCTAAAATCCGTCGCGAAGCGACTCCGCAACACGCCTCAGGCGTACATCACAGCGAGCGCAAGCGAAGCGATATCACTTCATCACTACGAGCAAAGCGAGTGCATCACTTATAATCATTCCGTTCTCTGATTGCTCTCTATAGTAACCTTAAGTCCCAGCTTTACAAGATTCGTAAAGAACTCATGCTCCAGCTCTGGCTCCACCGAGCGGCGGATGATGTTGATTCGCAGCTCGTTGCCGTATGAGCAAACCCCGCAGTTGTAAGGTGCCTGCGCCTGCGGTCCTATAATAAAGTCGAAGCACCTCAGATACGGCTTCATCTCCTC
>USEH01000139.1 GCA_900553675.1 uncultured Ruminococcus sp.
ACCTATGACCCTCTGCTTGTAAGGCAGATGCTCTCCCAGCTGAGCTAAGCTTCCATATTGCCGCCTCATCAGCGACATATGATATTATACACAAACGCCGCCTAAATGTCAAGTGTTTTTTCAAAAGTATTTTTAATTTTTTGCTTCCTTGCGGATACGACTTTTTACGCGGCACGCATTATGTCGAATTTCATAAAAACTGCTTGACAATCCATAACAACTATGCTACACTGAAATACGTGAAGGGGAAGCCACCCATTGAAAAAAACGTTATTCACAAATCTTTGCAAGTTAATAACAAGGGGGAGATACCCATCGAAAAAAACATCAGCGTTGTTGACGAGCAGGGCAACGAATATGAAGCGACCTACCCTAAAAGGGCTAAAGGTCTTGTAAAATCCGGCAGGGCGCGCTTCATTTCTGAAAATAGAATATGCCTTGCGAGCCCTCCGGCTAAATTATCGGAGGTTAATAATATGGAAAATATAAATAACAAAGCCAATGCAACGCAGGTCAAAGAGGCAGCAGTCACCGTTATAGAAGCTCAGCCAGCCGAAAAGCCGATATCCGCAAAATACACGCTCGAATATGCGCTTGAGCAGCTTGAAAAGGTTCGCGAAGAAGAGGAAACCTTTTCAGCGGATATCCTTCAAAGAATCAGCGAGGTTCATTCAAGTGATGCCGAGTATGGCGATGTAGGTGCGCAGGCAAAAGGAATGGCACTTGAAGAATTGGCAAAAGAGCATGAGCAGACCACCCGCAAGCTGATTGACTTCTATCTCGGAATGGTAAACGAGCTTAAGCCGAAAGAGCCTAAGACAAACAGATCGGAATTCCTTGATTTTGTAAAGGAATGTGTCGCTAAGGCGGGAACGGGAGCTGCGCTTCCCGACTTCGAGAAAATCTGGCACGTTATGAATCAGTAAAACATATTTTTGCTCCGTCCTTTGCGGCGGAGCATTTTTTATCCTTATGACAAAAACCTGCCCGAAGCCGCAATTTATCGGCTTCGGGCAGGTTTCAATTATTTATACTTTATGCTATCACACCTGACTGTTATGATCAAGGAAGTCCATAACATCGTCAACGGTGGTGAACGCCAGAGAGGTGCAGGTGTCTGCACAGCCGTAGTAGATGCAGATTCTGCCGGTGTCGGCGTCAACAAGGTTTGCGCAGGGGAATACAACAGCGTCGGTATCGCCGATAAGCTCGTAATCCTTCTGAGGGCTTACAAGGTAAGAAGCGCCGCGACGGAGCACCTTCCAAGGCTGATCCTTGTCTAAAAGTGCTGCCGAGAAGCTGTAAACATAGCCGTTGCAGGAGGTTAAAACGCCGTGGTAGAAGATAAGCCAGCCGCGGTCGGTCTCTATCGGGATAGGTCCTGCGCCCATCTTTGTGGACTCCCAGCCCTTGGAGGGACCCATAACGTGTCTGTGCTCGCCCCAGAAGGTAAGGTCGGGCGAAGCGCTGATGTACATATCGCCGAACGGAGTGTGACCGGAGTCGGACGGGCGGCTCATCATCATATACTTGCCGTTAATCTTTCTGGGGAACATAACGCCGTTTCTGTTGAAAGGCAGGAAGGCGTTTTCAAGCTGATGGAAGGTTACAAAATCGTATGTATAAGCAATTCCTATGGTGGGCTTCCAGCCGAAGGCGTTGCACCAGGTTACAACATACTTGTCTTCTAACTTGCAGACTCTGGGGTCGTAGCCGTATTCCCACTTGCCAACTTCGGGAATGTCGCACTCAAAGTGGATTCTTTCCTCGTTGATGTCCCAGTTGATACCGTCTTTCGAGAAGCCTGCGTGGATTTCCATGTTTCTTTCTCTGTCGTCAACTCTGAAAACGCCGGCGAACTTGTAGTCGCCCTTTTCAAAGGGAACAACCGAGCTGTTGAAAATGGAGTTTGAAGGCTCTCTGTAGCCGTTAGCCTTTTTTACCATTATGTGGTCTCTTTTGATTATGGGATTTTCGGAGTAGCGCCAAACAACATCGCGGCAGCCTGCGGGTTTATCCTGCCAGGGAATGTTGGGTAATGATGTACCGTTGATTACTTTTACATTTGCCATATTAACACGTCACCTTTCTGGAAGCCATATTGCTATTGGTTTAATATTTTACTAACCAAATAACATTATAGCATACACAGGTATTTATTTCAATAGTATTTTTTTATTTTATCGCATATTAACCCTGCAATATTATTATAGACTCATAAAGGATAATCGGCGGCAACAAAATCATAATATGTATGCAGATTGAAAATCTAAAAGATTAAATTCGGATTTTTTCGACAAAAGTCTTTACTATTCAACTTAACAGTGCTATAATAGAATAACTGACTTGCCATAAACTATGAAAGTAATATTATAACTAAAAAGGATGATGATGATGAGCGAACCGCAGAATTTAGCATATACCGATATAAAGTCCATCAGAAGAAACGCTATGGATGCAATTTCACTTTGCCAGAAGCTGATTATAAGCTACGAAAAAACCGAAAGCTACGAAAACATAGATACAGCCAACGAGATAATTAAAAGCAGCTTTAAAATTCTCGCCGCAACCGAGGATGCTCAGGAGTATGCCAAGCTTGACGAATATGCTCCGCAGACATTCAATCTCAGCCAGTTCCTTGATGATTTAGTTAACACCTGCCGCTCTGTTTTAAGGCGCACAAGTATAGCTATTTCCTGCGACTGCGAGGAAGGTATCTGCATCAATGCCGATCCGGAAAGGCTTTTAGCCTGCCTTTTGGCACTGATAACAAATTCCGCGCAGCATGTTGATAATTTCATGGGCGAGGGTGAGATAAGGATTAAGGCAACCAGAATCAACGATCAGGTTTCCATTTCGGTCATGGATAACGGCTACGGCATGGAGAGATCCGAGCTGGATGACCTTTTGGACTACAGCAAAAACAAGGGCGGTCTTGCAGTTGTAAAAAAATTCTGCGATGTTGTGGGCACCACATTTTTAACCGACACATCTCCAGACGACGGCTTTATGGCGTCGTTCAGGCTTCCTTTTGTAAAAGGCGGCGCGGAATTCAAAAGCTCTCAGCCGATTGTGCCCATTTCAACCTTCTCGCCATATAATATTTATCTCTCTCAAATTTCCGATGCTGTTGTTCAGTTCAGCATATAAAATTAAATAGCACAAAAAATGCGTCCCGTTCCTTCAAAGGAGCGAGACGCATTTTCACATTTTGTTCGTGTCAATATTCGTACTCGTATTCGCCGCTTTCAAATTTTTTGAGATATATCTTTCTTGCGATGACATAGCTTACAACGCAGATTACTAGCATCAGCAGCGCGCCCATAAGGGCGTATATTTCAACATCGTCGCCGACAAACTTTGATATCCAGTAGCTGGTGAAGTAAAGCTCTTTCATGATAGCCGCTGTTTTGACATCCTTTACATACCCGATGACAACCGCGGGAACATAGTAAACCGCAGCGGTAAGTATCATCACTATGGATACAAGTATTGGGTTGTATCTGCCATAGGCAGTGTGACGCTTGGCGTCGTCGGCAAACAGGGCGATAAGAAGGCATATCGGAATTATAAAGGATATTGCGCTGAGCGTTTCGGGATTGTCGTAAAGCGCAAGCCTTGGAATAAAGGTTCCCACAATTCCCAGAATAGCCGTTTTGCCAATGATGACGCCGAAAATATTAATAAGCCAGAAAAGACCGAATCTTGCAAACGAATAAAGCATATTTCTCAATGAATCCTGTTCCATAGCGCAAAGCCTCCTATATATAACGAGATTATCTCATACTTATATTATCCAACATTTAAGCCGTATTGTCAAGATAAATTTTTATGATAATAAAAATCGGGAAGCCCTGCAAAAGAGCTTCCCGCATTTTTTGATTGCTATGCTTTATCAGCAGCCGCAGCCGTTGTCGCATCCGCAGTTATTGTTGTTGCATCCGCAGTTGTTGTTGCATCCACAGCTGTTGCCGCATCCGCATCCGCATCCGAAACCGTTGCCGGCAAAGAGGATTATGAGGATAAGGATGATGATCCACCAGTAGTATCCACCAAAGCATGAGTTCATAGAAAATAATCTCCTTTAAATGTAGTTTTAAAGCATTTGTTTGCTTTATACTACAGTGTATGTCGAACCCGAAAATGTGTTACAGCGGTTATGGTATCTGTCAAGCAGAAGTTAAATAGAATGTAACAAGTGGGATAATACGATTGAATATCCCACAGCGTGAATATCTTAGCTCAACTGTGTCAAGAATTTGCAGTAGCAAACTATATAAGGATGGATATATATTATGCTTGATTTTGATAAAACCTACGGCTGCTCCAACTTCACCGAAAATTCTTTGGAGGCGGTAAGATTCGCCGTTGCCTCAGCTTCTGAGTTCGGTCATACCTATGTCGGCACCGAGCATATACTTTTAGGACTCGTTCACGACGACAGCTCGGCGGCAATGGATATTCTCCGCCGCTTTGCGGTGACATACTCCGGCGTGTATTCCAGAATATGCGAGACTATAGGCAGGGGAGAAAAAACCAATCTGACTACCGCAATGTTCACTCCCGCAGCAAAGCGCTGCATACGGCTTGCTAAAAAGACCGCCTGCGACATCTCCAAAACCAAGGTTGGCACCGAGCATATCCTGTATGCTCTTCTGAATCAGCAGAATTCAACCGCAAGGGGGATTCTGTACGACCTCAATTGCAGCATCTCCAAGCTGTATGAGGGGTGCAGCGAGGCTGTGGAAAAAAGCTCCCTTGCAGCGGAACGTCAGTCGGGAGCCAGACTTGTAAACCTTGAAAAATACGGTTTTGATATGGTTAAAAGAGCCTCAGCCAAGGGCTACGACCCCTGCGTTATGCGGGATAAGGAGCTTGAAAGGCTTATCGAGATTCTTCTCCGCCGTCAGAAAAACAACCCCTGCCTTATAGGAGAGGCTGGGGTAGGCAAAACAGCCATAGTAGAAGCTCTGGCAACAAAGCTTGCTTCGGGAGACGTCCCCGCAAGCCTTCGTGGGATAAGGCTTTATTCTCTTAGCCTTACCCAGCTTTTAGCAGGAGCAAAATATCGCGGAGACTTTGAAGAACGCCTGAAAGCCTGCATAGACGAAGCTTCAACCGCAAAAGACGTCGTTTTGTTCATAGACGAAATCCATATGCTTATGGGAGCGGGAGCGGCTGAGGGCGCAATAGACGCCGCGAATATCCTAAAGCCGATGCTTTCAAGAGGTGAAATCCGCGTTATAGGCGCAACCACCTTTGATGAATACCGCAAAACCATTGAAAAGGATAAGGCTTTGGAACGCAGATTTTCAAGCATAACGGTTGAAGAACCCACCGAGGAGACAGCCGTAGCCATGTTATTTGAAATCAAGAAGAAATACGAGCTTCACCACAGCGTTTCCATAAGCGACGCCGCCGTAAAAGCGGCTGGCGGGCGTTCAATGCGTATGCTTCCGGCTCGCCGTCTTCCGGATAAGGCTATAGATGTTTTAGACGAAGCCTGCTCAAAGGTAAAGCTTAGGCATTACAATGAAAACGAGGTTCAGAATAAGCTTTCAAAGAGCTTTTCGGGCTATGTGAACGGTGCCATATCCAAGGAAAACTATTTTGCGGAGCTTTCAAAGGAGGCTTTCCGCGAAAGCGTGCTTCCGGTAGTTGAAGAGGAGGATATTCTGGCTGCTGTGTCGGCGCAGTCTTCGGTTCCTCAGAGCGCGGGGACGGTTTCCGATATCGCGGCGATGGAAGCCGAACTCAGCCGCACCGTAATCGGTCAGCAAAAAGCGGTAGCCGCGCTGATATCCGCCATGAAGCGTTCAGGTTCGGGTCTGCGCGACCCCAACCGTCCCATAGCTTCGCTGATTTTTTCAGGACCGAGCGGGGTGGGAAAAACCTCGCTTGCCAAAGCTCTTGCAAAGGCTGTATTCGGCTCGGAGGACTCGCTTATAAGGTTTGATATGTCGGAATTTTCGGAAAAGCACTCGGTTTCAAGGCTGATCGGCTCGCCTCCTGGATATATCGGTTTCGACGAGGGCGGAGAGCTTACCGAAAGC
>USEH01000140.1 GCA_900553675.1 uncultured Ruminococcus sp.
AGGCTGAAGCGGTTGTCGACCCATACAGGAAAAACAGTACCTCACCGTTTAAGCATCTTGCTGGAGTCGGTGTGACTTTGAAGCTGTTAGCCGCTCTCGACGACGGCGATTACAGCCTTGTCTGCGAGCAGTACGGCGACATTGCTGCTATAGGAACCATTGCCGATGTCGTGCCGCTTGTTTCCGAAAACAGAACTATCGTATCAAACGGTCTCAGAATGATAAAGAATACCGAAAATTACGGTCTTATAAGCCTGATGGAGGAAAGCGGAGTCGATCCCGAAAATATTACGTCTACCAACGTAGCTTTTACGCTGTCTCCGCGAATTAATGCCGCGGGACGGTTCGGTTCTCCTATAACAGCCTTGGATATGCTCACCTCCGAGGAGGAAGAGGCAAGGGGCTTTGCACATGAGCTTTCGGTGCTGAACGAACGCAGAAAAAAGGCGGAAGCCGATATATGCGATGAAATACGTCAGCTTTTAAAGGCTTCTCCACGGATTTTAAACGAGCGAGTTTTAGTGGTTTACGGCGATGGCTGGCATCACGGCGTAATAGGCATAGTTGCTTCGAGACTGCTTGAAGCTTATGAAAAGCCGGTGGTGGTTATTTCTAAGGATGATAACGGCTTTGCAGTCGGCTCGGCACGGAGCATGAAGGGCTTTAATATATTCAAGTGCTTTGAGTCCTGTAGGGATATCCTCGTAAAATTCGGCGGACATGAGTGCGCGGGCGGACTTACAGTCAAGAGCGAGGATATCCCCAAGCTCAACAGCATGATACAGACCTACGCAAAAGAAGCCTGCCCTAAGATGCCGAGGTTTACAATAACCGCCGATAAACTCATCAAGGGCGCAGATATTACTATCAAGAATATTTCCGACCTTAAGCGTTTGGAGCCGTTCGGAACCGACAATGCTTCGCCTATTTTCGCTTTTTCCGCTGCCAAGGTGCTTGCTGTCATGCCGCTTAAAAACGGTGAGCATACCAGGTTGGATATTGATTACGACGGCGTTAAGCTTAAAGCGCTGCTCTTCCGCAAAAAAACCGCACTTATTGATATCTCAGCCGGCGATATAATAGATATAATGGGCAGTCTTGAAATCAATTCGTTCAGAGGGACAGAAAGTATATCACTCATCGTCAGCGATTACAGGCTTCACGGCGTAAGGCAGGAAAAGTATTTCGCAGCGTGCGACGCTTACGAAAGCTTTTTAAGAGACGAACAGCTTCCTCACGAATATTACGAAAAGGCTCTGCCGAGCAGGGAAGAGCTTATAGGAATATATAAATATATCGGCACGCAGAGGCTTATTCTGACAGCTGAAAGCCTGTATGCAAGGCTTGGAACAAAAGGAATGAACGCATTCAAGCTGCTTGTATGTCTTGATGCATTCAAAGAAACCGGACTTGTGGCAGTAGAAGGGCATAAAAAGAGAATACAGCTGCTTAAGCCGAGTGCAAGGGTGGATATAATGTCTGCTCCGACAATGGTTAAGCTTAAAAATCTGATTGGCTGATGTACTTATTTACATAGTAAGAAAGATATGGTGTTGTTAGCATGGCTGAAAATGCAAAAACCTTTGAACAGTTGCTGGAGGTCATAAAGGCGTCCGACAAGAACTATAACATAACCAAAATAACCTCCGCATACGAGTTTGCCGCTGATAAGCATAAGGACCAAAAGCGCGAATCCGGCGAGCCGTATATAACCCATCCGATAGCTGTTGCCCAGATACTTATTGAGCTTGGAATGGATACAGATACCATCTGCGCGGCGCTTCTGCACGATGTTGTTGAGGACACCGAAGCAAGCCTTGAAGACCTGAAAAAGCGCTTCGGAGCAGATGTTGCAAACCTTGTGGACGGCGTTACAAAGCTGAATCAGGTGTCGCTTTATTCCAAAGAGGAACAGCAGGCTGAGAATATCCGCAAAATGCTGCTTTCTATGTCAAAGGACATAAGGGTAATCATAATCAAGCTCAGCGACCGACTTCATAATATGCGAACCTTGGCATACAGAAACGAGCTTAAAAGGCGTTCGGTCTCTTTGGAAACAATGAGCATATTTGTGCCTCTTGCGAACAGGCTTGGTATCACAAAAATGAAGGAAGAGCTTGAGGACACAGCTTTTTCCTATCTCGACCCATATGCTTATAACGAAATTGAGCAGATGCTTGAAAAGTCAAAGTCCGAGCGAGAGGAGTTTATCGAGTCGATAAAAGCAAGACTTAAAAAGCGCCTTGCGGTCGATTTTGACCCTATGCCGACCATTGAGGGCAGAGTCAAGAGTGCATATGGCATTTACAGAAAGGTCTATGAGCACGGCAGACTGTTTGATGAAATATACGATAAATACGCAGTAAGGGTAATAGTCAACACAGTCACCGAGTGCTACTATGTTTTAGGCATAGTTCATGATATGTTCCAGCCGATTCCTAACAGGTTTAAGGATTACATCTCAACCCCCAAGGCGAATATGTATCAGAGCCTTCATACAACCGTTATGGGCAGGGAAGGCATACCCTTTGAGGTTCAGATAAGAACCTACGAGATGCACCACACCGCCGAATACGGTATCGCTGCCCACTGGAAATATAAAGAGGGCGTGAAGGGCAAATATAAGCTTGACAACCGCCTTAACTGGGTTCGCCAGATTCTTGATACCCAGCAAGAGTCAAACGACGTTGAGGATATCGTCCGCGCAATCAAGGACGACCTTTCGCCGGAGGATGTATTTGCTATGACTCCCAAGGGCGATGTTATATCGCTGCCCCTCGGCTCTACTGTTATTGACTTTGCATATGCCATCCACACTCAGGTAGGACACAGAATGACCGGCGCAAAGGCTGATAAAAAGCTTGTTCCGCTGGATTATGTAATAAAGACCGGCGAAATTATTGAGATAATCACCTCAAAAGATCCGAATCACGGTCCTAACCGCGCATGGCTTAACATCTGCCAGACCAACGAAGCCAAGTCTAAAATCCGCTCATGGTTTAAAAAGGAACGCAGAGAGGAAAACATCGTTGAGGGCAGAGACGAGCTTGAAAGGGAGTTCCGCAGAAACCTTATAAGAGTTCCGGATGGCGAGCTTGCCGAGTTTTTGGCTCTTGATATGAAGCGCCACAGCTGCGAAACGCTTGACGATTTCTATGCCGCCATTGGCTACGGCGGAGTTGTACTTTCAAAAATCATGCCGAGGCTTAAGGAGGAGTATACCAAAAAGTATATTCAGTCGGCAAACGCTCAGGACAGTCAGTTTGTAAACGACGCCACCTATGCAAACGGCAGAAAAGCAAACTCCGGAATTATTGTTGACGGCATTGATAACTGCGTTGTAAAGCTTTCGCAGTGCTGCTCGCCGCTTCCGGGAGACGATATCATCGGATTCATAACAAGAGGACACGGCGTATCCATCCATAAAAAAGACTGCGTAAACTATCTTTCGCAGAGAGACAGCTGCCCCGACCGCTGGGTAAACGTTCGCTGGGCAGGTAAGGAGGAGCACTCCAACAGCTATTATAAGGTTGTTCTGGATGTTGTGGGATACGACAGAATCGGTATCTTAGCCGATATAATGTCCAGCCTTCAGGACGCTCACATAATGACTCATGAGGCTTCGGCAAGAGTGCTTAAAAACGGCAATTCAAGCATACTTCTCACTATAAGCGTTGCCGGAACTGCCGAGCTGCAGAACGTTATAGCAAGGCTTAAAAAGGTTCAGGGCATTTTGTCGGTAGACAGGAGTTCAAAATGACGGATATTAAGCTCATTCACGATTACAGCGACTTTGCTTCTAATTGTTATGCGATTATTTCCGGGGAAAACGCCGTTTTAATAGATGCTCCGTTTGACGCGGACGGTATACTTTCAGAGCTTAACGGCAAAAAGCTATGCGCGATTTTGTTGACTCACGGTCACGTTGACCATATGTCGGCGGCAGAGGAACTGAGAAAAGCCACCGGCTGCAAGGTGTTCGTTTCGGTGGATGATAAGTCTATGCTTACCGATTCGCGCCATAGCCTTGCGGATTATTTCTCTATACCGTTCTGTCCCTGCGCCGAAGCACAAACCTTTAAAGATGGAGACGAGCTTGAAATAGCAGGAATGAAATTCAGTGTAATAACAACTCCTGGTCACACCCCTGGCTCGGTCTGCTTTGTGCATGAAGACGTTATTTTCACCGGAGATACTCTTTTCAACGGCAGCATAGGCAGAGATTTCGGCTGGAGCTGCTATCACGGAATAATCGATTCGATAGGAAAGCTTTATGCTCTGGGCAAGAACTATAAAATACTTCCCGGACACGGTGAAGCTTCCGACCTTTACGACGAGCTTATGTTCAGCCCTTATCTGCAAGGCTTAAAAGCAAAGCTCAAATAAAATTTCCGAAAGGAACAGCATAATATGACTCTGATATTTTCCGGAAACAGCTTTAAATACGAGCTTGAAGCGGTATGCAAGCTGTTCTTTCCCGTCGAGGGCTTCAACTTTATTTTGATGATCCGCCGCAAGCCGAGCAGAAACCACAGGGTGACTATGCCTTCATCTGTCGGATAGAGGGCGTTAAAAACTCCATGCTCAGCGTGTTTGCAAGCGTGAACGGCAGGGGAGCAATAGAAAAAGAGCGCGTACCGCGGGATGAGGACGATTACGAAAACGACTGCGAGTTCCGCTTGGGAAGGCTTCTTTTCAAATGTCTTGTTAAGCTGACCGGCAAATATCCCGAATGGGGAATACTAACCGGTGTTCGCCCCGTAAAGCTTATAAACAAGCTCAGAAGCTCCGGACTTAGCTATGATGAAATAAAGCTCCGACTTGAAACGGAGTATCTTATGACCGACGAAAAAATAAATATCGGCTATAAGACCGCATTAAATCAGGACAAAATAATTTCGGCTATGCCAAAAAAGTCGTTCAGCCTGTATGTTTCCATACCGTTCTGCCCGACAAGGTGTGCATACTGCTCGTTTGTTTCGCAGACCATTTCGAGCTTTAAAAAGCTCATGCCTGAATACGTGGACAAGCTCTGCGAGGAAATCAGATATACTGCAAATCTTGTAAAGGATTCAGGCTTTACGCTTGATACCGTTTATTTCGGCGGCGGCACACCCACATCCTTAGAAGCGAGTGACCTTGAAAGAATAATGAAAACAATCGCGGAATGTTTTGATACAAGTCATCTGCGCGAATACACAGCCGAAGCCGGACGTCCCGATACAGTCACTATTGAAAAGCTGAACGTAATCAAAAACAACGGTGGAGACAGAATAAGCGTAAATCCCCAGACGATTCATGACAGCGTTTTAAAGGAAATCGGCAGAGCACACACGGCTGAGCAGTTTTTTGATAGCTATAAGCTTGCCAAAACCATTGGCTACAAGGCGGTGAATGTCGATTTGATAGCCGGTCTTCCCACCGATACATATAACGGCTTCAAGGAAACCGTGGAAAGCATTATAGCTTTACAGCCTGAAAATATAACCATCCATGCACTTTCGATAAAGCGTGCATCCGACCTTATGCAGACAAGGCAAATATCAGATGATGAGCTTGCCGAAAATATGATAAAATATGCGACAGAAAGACTGTTTGAGTCGGGCTACGAGCCGTATTATCTCTATCGTCAGAAAAATCAGCTCGGCAATCAGGAAAACATCGGCTGGACAAAGCCGGGTCTTGGCGGAATTTACAACGTCAACATAATGGAAGAGGTGCAGACGATAATTGCTGTGGGTGCCGGAGGAACAACAAAGATAATTGACGGCGGCTTTGAGCGTTTCTTCAATCCGAAATATCCGCTTGAATACATAAAGCATTTTGATACGGTTCTTGCAAGAAAGGAAGAGGCTGCAAAGCTTCTACTGAGTGCGGGTGAAGCCGATGAATAAAAACGATGTTGTAGAGCTTGAAATATCATCCCTCACAAACGAAGGCAACGGCGTCGGAAGATATGAGGGTATGGCTGTATTCGTGCCGCTTACCGCTGTCGGTGACGTTATCCGCTGTAAAATCGTAAAGGT